>NZ_JBQEQE010000003.1:248359-321682 GCF_052046095.1 Pseudomonas sp. 22072 | reverse complement strand
GAGAGTAGGTCATCGTCAAGATTAAATTCCGAAACCCCAATTGCGAAAGCAGTTGGGGTTTTGTTTTGGGCGCTCGAAAAGTGTCCGCCTTGTCGCCGTACACTTGTTCGCCTTGTGTTCGCCCCGTGCACCACAGTGCTAAAGTCCATCCCTCGATTTTGCTTTTCCCAAGGAAGCCGTTATGCCGGACGCGACGTCCCTCAGTCCTGGATTCATGGTGGTTCATGGCAACCGCCTGGACGAGCTGCGAAGCCTGGTGGTCAGTTGGATGCGCCGTTACCCACTGGCGCCTTTGGAAAACGAAATCGCCCTGGTACAAAGCAACGGCATCGCCCAATGGCTCAAGCTGGCCTTGGCCGAAGACCCGCAAGCCGATGATATGGGCGGCTGTGGCATTGCCGCAGCCATCGACGTGCAACTGCCTGGCAGCTTTATGTGGCAGCTTTATCGTATGGTTTTGGGCCGTGACGAAATCCCGCCCAAGTCCCTGCTTGATAAAGCCCCGCTGACCTGGCGCCTCATGCGGCTGTTACCCGAGCTGATCGACCAACCGCACTTCGAGCCTCTGCAACGCTTCCTGACGCAAGACACCGACCTGCGCAAACGCTACCAACTCGCCGAGCGCCTGGCTGACCTCTTCGACCAATACCAGGTCTACCGTGCCGACTGGCTGGAAGATTGGGCCGCAGGCCGGCACCAACTGCGCAATGGTCGAGGCGAGTCCAAACCGCTCAACCCAGCCAACTGCTGGCAAGCCGAGCTGTGGCGCGCGCTCCTGCTGGATGTGGGGGAAGCAGGCATGGCCGAAAGCCGGGCCGGCGTACATCAGCGCTTCATCGAGCGCATCAACAGCCTTGAACAAGCACCGCCCGGCTTGCCTCCCCGGGTGATCGTCTTCGGCATCTCATCGCTGCCGGCCCAGGCGCTGGAAGCCTTGGCGGGTCTGGCCCGTTTCAGCCAGGTCCTGCTCTGCGTGCATAACCCCTGCCGCCATCATTGGTCGGACATCGTCGCCGACAAGGACTTGCTGCGTAACGAATACAAACGCCAGGCGCGCAAAACGGGCATGCCCGTCACTATCGACCCACAAACTTTGCACCAGCACGCCCATCCGCTGCTCGCTGCCTGGGGCAAGCAGGGCCGTGATTACATCAGTCTGCTGGACAGCTACGATGACCCCAACAGCTACCGCGCCGCATTTCGCGACGGCCGTATTGACCTGTTCAGCGACAGCGAACCCACCACGCTCCTCAACCAACTCCAGGACGATATCCTCGAACTGCGCCCGTTGAATGAAACCCGTGAGCTCTGGCCCGCTGTCGACTTGCAACGCGATACGTCGATCCGTTTCCATATCGCCCACAGCGCCCAACGCGAAGTGGAAATCCTCCACGACCAATTACTTCATCGCTTCAGCGCTGACCCCTCCCTGCGCCCTCGGGACATCATCGTCATGGTCCCCGACGTCGACAGCTATGCACCGCATATTCGCGCGGTCTTCGGCCAGCTCGAACGGCATGACCCACGCTTCATCCCCTTCACCCTTACAGACCAAGGCCAACGTGGTCGCGACCCGCTGTTGATCGCCGTCGAGCACTTGCTCAAACTTCCCGACAGCCGCTTCCCTGTCAGCGAAATCCTCGACCTGCTCGACGTCCCGGCCCTGCGCGAACGCTTCGCCATCAAAGAGCGTGATCTGCCCACCTTGCATCGTTGGATCGAAGGCGCCGGCATCCGCTGGGGCTTGAATGCCGAGCAACGCGCCGGTTTGGGCCTGCCCGCGGAACTGGAGCAAAACAGTTGGCGATTCGGCCTGCGCCGTATGCTGCTGGGCTATGCCGTCGGTACCGGCACGGCCTGCGACGGTATTGAACCTTATGACGAAATCGGTGGCCTCGATGCGGCCTTGATCGGCCCACTGGTCGCCTTGCTTGACGCCTTGAACGATGCCCATCAAGCGTTATCGGAACCCGCGTCGCCACAAACCTGGGGCGAGCGTCTACAACGGTTGATGCAGCTGTTTTTCCTGCCCAGCAGCGAGCACGATGACTACCTGCTGGGCCAGCTCGAACAATTAAGAGAAACCTGGCTGGAAACCTGCGAGTCCGTTGGTCTGCAAGACGAGTTACCCCTTACGGTTGTGCGTGAGGCATGGTTGGCCGGATTGGATCAGGGGCGCCTGTCCCAGCGCTTCCTGGCGGGGGCGGTCAATTTCTGTACGCTCATGCCCATGCGTGCGATCCCGTTCAAGTTGGTTTGCCTGCTGGGCATGAACGACGGCGATTACCCGCGGGCCCAGCCACCCCTGGATTTTGACCTGATGGGCAGCGATTACCGCCCCGGCGACCGTTCTCGCCGCGAAGACGACCGCTACTTACTGCTCGAAGCGCTGCTGTCAGCCCGTGACCAGCTGTACATCAGCTGGGTAGGCCGCAGCATCCGTGACAACAGCGATCGCCCGGCCTCGGTGCTGATCGGCCAACTAAGCGACCACCTCGCCAGCGGCTGGCAGCACGCCAGCAACGATCTGCCGCTGATCGACGCAATGACCCAGGAGCACCCGCTGCAACCCTTCAGCGCTCGCTATTTCCACGAGGGCGATTCGTTGTTCAGCTATGCGCGCGAATGGCAATTGCTGCATCAGGCACCGGCGGTCATCACCCAAGAGCAAGGCCTGACGCCTCACCAACAGGAAGAACCCCTGAGCCTTGGCCAGTTACAGGACTTCCTGCGCAATCCGGTCAAACACTTCTTCAGCCAGCGCCTGAAAGTATTCTTCGAAGCCGCTGAAGTGCCCCTGGCTGATGAAGAACCCTTCGTGCTGGACGCATTGCAACGCTACAGCTTGAGCGACAGCCTGCTGAACGCGGCACTCACCCAACCCGACCAACTCGATCAGGCGCTCACCGCCCAGGCCCTGCGGCTGCAAGGCAGCGGCCTGCTGCCGATGGTGGGTTTCGGTGAATGCCTGCGTAACGAACTGATCGAGCCGCTGCCGGACCTGGTGCAACGCTATCAACAGCTTCTGGCGTTGTGGCCCACCCCGCATACTGGTGCTGAACCGGTCAGCTTTGCGTACCAAGGCATCCAGCTGGAAGGTTGGATCAGCGGTCTGCACCGACGCAGTGATGGCGGACTTTTAAGCGTCACCACCATCCCCAACAGTATTGGTTCGATCAAGACACGTAAGTGGCACCGCCTCATCCGCCCCTGGGTCAATCACGTGGTGGCCTGCGCCTGTGGCCTGCCCTTGAGCACCGGCCTGGTAGCCAGTGACGACACCTTGTTGTTGGCCCCACTGGACAAGGCCGGCGCCGAGGACATTCTCGGTAACCTGCTGTTGGCCTGGCACACGGGAATGAGCGCGCCGCTTCCGGTCGCAGTGAAAACCGCGTTCGCCTGGCTCGGCCAGGCTGATCCCGCCAAGGCCCAAGCGGCTGCGAGCAAAGCCTATGAAGGCGATGGCATCACCACTGACGGCGAACGCCGCGAAACGCCTGCCCTTACGCGGCAATTTCCCGACTACGCGGCCCTGGTCGCCAGTGAAGAGTTCGAAGGCTGGTGCGAAACCCTGTATCGCCCGCTGATCAACGCCCCCTGGCGATCGCTTTCCAGCACGGAGGCCAGCGCATGATCGGCAAACCCTTGGCCCTGGCGTTCCCGCTCAAAGGCAGCCAGTTGATTGAAGCCAGTGCTGGCACCGGCAAGACCTTCACCATCTCCGCCCTGTACCTGCGTCTGGTGCTCGGCCACGGCGGTGATGAATCCGGTTTCGACCGCGAACTGCTGCCACCGCAAATCCTCGTGGTGACGTTCACCGACGCCGCTACCAAGGAACTGCGTGAACGTATCCGCATCCGCCTGGCCGAAGCCGCGCGCTTCTTCCGTGACGAAATCGAACAGCCTGATGCGCTGATTGCCGACCTGCGCGAGCAATATGATCCGCAGCAATGGCCCGCCTGTGCCAATCGCCTGGACATCGCCGCGCAATGGATGGATGAAGCCGCAGTCTCCACGATCCACAGTTGGTGCCAGCGCATGCTGCGCGAACATGCGTTCGACAGCGGCAGCCTGTTCACACAAACCCTGGAAACCGACCATAGCGACCTGCTGGGCGAAGTGCTGCGCGACTACTGGCGCTTGTTCTGCTACCCAATGCACGACGATGCGCTCAACTGGGTGCGCAATAATTGGGGTGGCCCCGCGGCGCTGATGCCACGGGTGCGTGCGTTGTTCGGCAGCGAGCGGCCCACCGACGAAACCCGCGAGCCAGCCGAACTGATCAGCGCCTGCCTGCAAGAACGCCGCGCCGCGCTAGTTGCCCTCAAGGCACCCTGGCAACAATGGGCTGCCGAGCTGCGGGATATCTGCCTGCAAGCCGTCGCTGCCAAAGCGGTCGATGGGCGCAAGATGCAAGCACGTTACTTCGAGCCCTGGTTCGAAAAGATCAGCGCCTGGGCCGCTGACGAAACCCTGGAACAACTGGACATCGGCACCGGCTTCACCCGCCTGACGCCCGACGGAATGGCCGAAGCGTGGAAAGGCGAGCCGCCGCAGCACCCTGGCATCGAGGCTATGGCCAGCCTCAAAGCCAGCCTCGACGCCTTGCCAACGCCCGACGCGGCGGTGCTGCAACACGCTGCCGGCTGGGTCGGCAAACGTTTCGAGGAAGAGAAACGTCGCCGCGCCGAGATGGGGTTTGACGACATGCTGATCCGCCTCAACGCCGCCCTCCAGGCAGACGGTGGCGAGCGCCTGGCCAGTGTGATCCGCGAGCAATTTCCGGTGGCTCTGATTGATGAATTCCAGGACACCGACCCGGTGCAATACAGCATCTTCGACAGCATCTACCGCATCGAAGAAAACCACCTCGACAGCGGCCTGTTCCTGATCGGCGACCCCAAGCAGGCGATCTACGCCTTTCGCGGCGCCGACATCTACACCTACCTGCGCGCCCGGCAGGCCACCACCGGCCGCCATCACACCCTGGGCACCAACTTCCGCTCCAGCCATGCGATGGTCGAGGCGGTGAACCATGTGTTCCAGCGTGCGGAAACCGGCCGTGGTGCGTTCCTGTTTCGCCAGCCTAATGGCGATAACCCGGTGCCGTTCCATTCGGTACTGTCCCAAGGCCGCAGCGAGCAGTTGCAGGTCGACGGTCACACGCTACCGGCCATGAACCTTTGGCACCTGCCCACCGACCAGCCGATTTCCAACGCGGTTTATCGTCAACACCTGGCCGCCGCCTGCGCCACGCAAATCGTTGCGCTGCTCAATGGCGGGCAGCAAGGCACCGCAGGCTTTGTGAAAGCGGGGCGCTTGAAGGGCGTGTTGCCGTCAGACATCGCCATCCTCGTGCGCGACGGCAAGGAAGCCCAAGCCGTACGGGCGGAACTGGCCCGCCGCGGCGTGCGCAGTGTGTACCTGTCGGATAAAGACTCGGTGTTTGCCGCCCAGGAAGCCCATGACCTGTTGGCCTGGTTGAAGGCTTGCGCGGAACCGGATGTCGAACGCCCGCTGCGTGCAGCCCTGGCCTGCGTCACCCTGAACCTGTCCCTGTCGGAGCTGGAGCGTCTGAATCAGGACGAACTGGCGTGGGAATCGCGGGTGATGCAGTTCCGTGGCTACCGTGCCATCTGGCGTACCCAAGGCGTGTTGCCAATGCTGCGGCGCCTGCTTCACGATTTCAAGCTGCCGCAAACCCTCATCGCCCGCAGTGATGGCGAGCGGGTGCTGACCAACCTGTTGCACCTCAGTGAATTGTTGCAACAGGCCGCCTCGGAACTGGATGGCGAGCAGGCGTTGATCCGTCATTTGGCCGAGCATCTGGCGCTGTCGGGGCAGGCCGGTGAAGAACAGATCCTGCGCCTGGAAAGCGACGAGCAACTGGTCAAAGTGGTGACCATCCACAAATCCAAGGGCCTGGAATACGACTTGGTGTTCCTGCCGTTCATCTGTTCGGCCAAGCCCGTGGATGGCAGTCGCTTGCCGTTGCATTACCACGATGAACACGGCAAGTCCCACGTCAGCCTGCGACCCACGGCCGAGTTGATCGCCCAAGCCGACGATGAGCGCCTGGCCGAAGACCTGCGTTTGTTGTACGTGGCCTTGACCCGCGCCAAACATGCCTGCTGGCTGGGCATCGCCGACCTCAAGCGCGGCAATAACAGCAGCTCGGTCTTGCACCTGTCGGCATTGGGCTATTTGCTCGGTGCCGGCGCGTCGTTGGGCGAGTCAGCGGGGCTGGCGCGGTGGTTGCTGGACTTGCAGCAAGGCTGCGCGGCCATCGATTATGACCTTGTGCCGGACGCCCAAGACATCTTGTTCCACCCGCCGCGCAACCAAGCGACCCTGCTCGCGCCGTTGCTGCCTGCACGCAAGGCCGCAGAAAACTGGTGGATTGCCTCCTATAGCGCCTTGCGCATTGGCGACAGCATGAGCGCCGCCAACCTCGAAGCCCCCGAAAGCCCACAGGCCCAGAAGCTGTTCGATGACGAACGCCTCGACCCCGATGCCCCTCGGGAAACGGTCGCGTCCGGCGGGGATATTCACCGTTTCCCACGCGGTCCCAACCCAGGCACCTTCCTTCACGGCTTGTTGGAATGGGCCGGTGAAGAAGGTTTCAACGTGACCCCGGAGGCGATCGAAAAAGCCGTGGGCGCGCGCTGTAACCGCCGCAACTGGGAAGGCTGGATCGTCACCCTCAGCGGCTGGCTGGAGCACCTGCTGCACACGCCACTGCCCCTGTACAACGAGCGCTTCACCCTCAGTGGCCTGCAGCAGTACCAGATCGAGATGGAATTCTGGTTTGCCAGTCACACCGTCGACGTACTCGCCCTCGACAAACTGGTGTGCCAGCACACCCATGGCGGCGTGTCCCGTGTGGCCGCCGAACCGGTGCTGCTCAACGGCATGTTCAAAGGCTTTATCGACCTGACGTTCGAGCACGATGGCCGTTACTACGTGGCCGACTACAAATCCAATTGGCTCGGCCCTGACGACTCGGCCTACACCCAGGACGCCATGGAACACTCGATCCTCGAGCATCGGTACGACCTGCAATACGTACTTTACCTGCTGGCCCTGCACCGCCAACTCAAGGCGCGCCTGCCGCATTACGATTATGACCAGCACGTCGGCGGTGCCCTGTACCTGTTCCTGCGCGGTAGCCAGTCGGTGAGCCAGGGCGCGTATTTTACCCGACCGCCTCGTGAGTTGATCGAGAGCCTGGACCTGTTGTTCCAGGGCAAGCCCATCCCACCCAAGGTTGAGCCCGCCTGGGAACAAGGAGTGCTCTTATGAGCCTGTCGCCGTTACCGCTGGAGGCGCTTTTGCCCCTCGATCGTGCTGCCGACCTGCTGCAGTTGCTTGCACGTTGGGTCGAGCGGGGTTGGCTGCGGGCCTTGGACAAAGCCTTTGTCGGTTTCCTGTACGAGCTGGACCCAAAGGCCGATCCCCTGGTGCTGCTGGCGGCGGCCTTGACCAGCCATCAACTGGGCCATGGCCACGTCTGCCTGGATGTGTTCGAAACCCTCAAGGCGCCGGATTTCGCCCTGTCATTGCCGCCCGAAGGCGACCTGCACACCGGCGCAATGCTGCTACCCTCACAGTTGCTGCACGGCCTGGATGGCGCGCATTGGTGCCATGCCCTGGCTTCAAGCCCGTTGGTTGCGCTGGCCGTCGATGGCAGCGAGGAGGCTCGTAGCCGCCCGTTGGTGTTGTCCGGCAAGCGCCTGTACCTGCGCCGCTACTGGGCCTACGAGCGGCGTATCGACCGCGCCCTGCGCCTGCGCCTTGCCAGCGTGGAAGACGCCGCCGCCGATTTGCCGCAACGGCTCAATCGCCTGTTCGACCAACCGGCGCCCGATGGAGTGATTGACTGGCAAAAGCTCGCCTGCGCCCTGGCGACCCGCGGCGCCTTCAGCATCGTCACCGGCGGCCCCGGTACGGGCAAGACCACCACCGTGGTGCGCCTGCTCGCGCTGTTGCAGGCGCCCGCCGTGGAGTCCGGCAGCCCGTTGCGTATTCGCCTGGCTGCGCCCACCGGTAAAGCCGCTGCGCGCCTGACCGAATCCATCAGCCAGCAAGTGCTGTCACTGACAGTGCCCGACAACGTGCGGGAAAAAATCCCCACCCAGGTCACCACGGTCCACCGCTTGTTGGGCAGCCGTCCGGGCACCCGTCACTTCCGTCACCACCTGGGCAACCCGCTGCCTTTGGATGTGCTGGTGGTGGACGAAGCCTCGATGATCGACCTGGAAATGATGGCCAACCTGCTCGACGCCCTGCCGCCCCATGCACGCCTGGTATTGCTGGG
The DNA here is from genome assembly GCF_052046095.1 of Pseudomonas sp. 22072. NCBI lineage: Bacteria > Pseudomonadati > Pseudomonadota > Gammaproteobacteria > Pseudomonadales > Pseudomonadaceae > Pseudomonas > Pseudomonas sp. 22072. The sequence goes on along the minus strand of NZ_JBQEQE010000003.1, from coordinate 313,365 downwards.
CGACAAAGACCAACTGGCCTCGGTAGAAGCGGGGGCCGTACTCGGCGACTTGTGCCGCGATGCCGAAGCCGGCTGGTACAGCCCGCAGACTCGCCACTGGCTGCAAGCCGTTAGCGGTGAAGACCTCAGCAGCAGCGGCTTGCAAGAAGACCTCGATGGCAGCCATCCCCTGGCCCAGCAAGTGGTGATGCTGCGCTATTCGCGCCGCTTCGGCGAGGGCAGCGGTATTGGTCAACTGGCGCGTTGGGTCAACCAGCAAAACGCCGAAGAGGCCCGCCAGCTGTTAGCTGCAGGCCGTCACGACGACCTGTTCTGCGTCAGCCTCAAGGGTGAGCATGACCACGCCCTTGAGCGCCTGGTACTGGACGGGCAGGGCGATGGCGCCCAAGGTTATCGCTACTACCTGAACCTGCTGCAATCGGCGCGCCCCTCTGCGGACACACCGCGTGACGGTCCAGCCTGGACTGCTTGGGCGCAACAACTGCTGCACGCCTTCGACGCGTTTCAACTGCTTTGCGCCGTGCGGAAGGGCCCGTGGGGCGTCGAAGGGCTCAACCTGCGCATCACCGCGGCGTTGCGCAAGGTACGCCTGATCGAAGGTGACGAGCAGTGGTACGAAGGCCGACCGGTGCTGATGACCCGCAACGATTACGGGCTCGGCCTGATGAACGGCGACATCGGCATCGCCCTGAAATTGCCCGAAAGCGACGGTGGCCCCCACGTCCTGCGGGTGGCCTTTCCACGTAACGATGGCCAGGGCGGCGTGCGCTTTGTATTGCCCAGCCGCTTGAATGATGTGGAAACCGTGTACGCCATGACCGTGCACAAATCCCAGGGCTCGGAGTTCACTCACACCGCGCTGATCCTGCCGGATGCCCTTAACCCGGTGCTGACCAAAGAGCTGATCTATACCGGTATCACCCGTGCCAAACGTTGGTTCAGCCTGGTTGAGCCGCGCGGCGGCGTGTTTGAGGAAGCGGTGCGGCGCAAGGTCAAGCGTCTGAGCGGATTGATGTTGGAGTTGGACCTTCCGTCTGAAAAAAATGACTGGTAGGTCAGGCGATATTTCTTATTCAGATGTTTGATTTTTCTGAAAAAATAGCGAACCCCTCGAATGCTGTGCTTCGTGGGGATGTCCGCCGCTGTGCTATCGTTGCGGCATCATCCTGGAAAACACTTGAGAGTATCGCTGCATGAACGTGGCTGTCTCGCCCAAAGCGCGCAGTTTGAGTTGGAGACGCCTGTTACTGGTGACGGTGCTGTGCCTGCTTGCGCCGCGCCTATTTGCGCAGACGCCCAGCCTGGCCGAGCACCGTGCGCAGGCGGTCACCCAAGTGGTGCTCGGTATCCTCAGCTACGCCCGTTGGCCGGTTGAGCCTGCGCAATTGCGGCTGTGCATTGTCGGGCCGACTCAGTACACCGATGACCTGGTCAAAGGCACCACCCAGGCCACCGGTCGTCCGGTGCTGGTGCGGCGCCTGCTGGTCGATCATCCGGATATCGTCAATGCCTGTGATGCCGTCTACATCGGCAAAATCACCCCCGACGAACGCAACCGCCTGTTTACCTCATTGATCGGCCATCCCGTACTCAGCATCAGCGAAGGGGGCGACCAATGCACGGTGGGCAGCCTGTTCTGCCTGCGCGTCAGCGATGAGCAGGTGTCGTTCGAGGTCAACCTGGATTCCGTCGCCCGTAGCGGCGTGCGCATCCATCCCAGTGTGTTGCAGTTGTCCCGTCGTCGAGCGCCTGGCTCATGAGTCGCGATAAAGTGCGGCCGACCCTGCGCTCGGTAATTGCCCGCGGGCATATGATCCTGGCGCTGGTAGCAGTGACCCTGGCCAGTGTGTCGCTGACCCTGCTGGGCGTACTTGCCCTGCGGGTTTACGCCGAGCACAACCTGCACCTGATCGCCCGCTCGATCAACTACACCGTGGAAGCAGCCGTGGTGTTCAACGACAGTGCGGCGGCCACCGAAGCCCTGAGCCTGATTGCCTCGACCGAAGAAGTGGCCCAGGCAGAAGTATTCGATATCAACGGCAAGCTGCTGGCGCGCTGGGTTCGCCCGGAAACCGGCATGTTGTCACGGGTCGAGCTGCAAATAGCGCACGCCCTGCTCGAACAGCCCATCAGCCAGCCGATCCTGCGCCAGGGGCAAACCGTCGGCAGCATCCATCTGGTCGGCCACGGTGGCAGCCTGTTGCGCTTCTTGCTCAGTGGCTTGATCGGGATTCTGATCTGCACCGCCCTCAGCGCCTGGGTGGCGTTGCATCTGTCACGGCGTCTGTTAAATGGTATCACCGTGCCATTGCAACGCCTGGCTGCCGTCGCCCACGCCGCCCGCAGCGAGCGAGACTTCGACCGCCGCGTACCCTCGGCGCAGATCGCCGAACTCGACAGCCTGGGCAGCGACTTCAACGCCCTGCTCGGTGAGATGGAGGCCTGGCAAAGCCACCTGCAAAGCGAAAACGAAACCCTGGCCCACCAGGCCAGCCACGACAGCCTCACCGGCCTGCCCAACCGCGCGTTCTTCGAAGGCCGGCTGATCCGTGCCCTGCGCAGCGCGGCCAAGGTCAACGAGCGGGTGGCGGTGCTGTTCCTCGATAGCGACCGCTTCAAAGACATCAACGACAGCTTCGGTCACGCCGCTGGCGATGCCGTGCTGGTGGCCGTTGCCGACCGCGTGCGGGCGCAACTGCGCGAGGACGACCTGGTGGCGCGCCTGGGCGGTGATGAATTCGCGGTATTGCTGGCGCCCCTGCACAAGGCCGAAGACGCCCAGCGCATCGCCGACAAAATCATTGCCAGCATGGACATGCCGATTCCACTGCCTGGAGACACCCAGGTGTTGACCTCCCTCAGTATCGGCATTGCGATTTATCCCGAGCATGGTGCCACGCCAGGGACCTTGCTCAACGCTGCCGACGCGGCGATGTACCAGGCCAAACGATTGTCTTCGGGCGGCCAGCAAACGGCGGAGTCGGAGCACCCCGTCGCCAACGTTCAACACAGGAGTTGATTCCCTTGTTCGCTAACACACGCGTTTTATTTATTTCTTTGCTCGTGGCCTTCCTGGCCCTCAGCGGCTGCCAGACGCCACCCAAAGGCCTGACCCCGGCGCAAGTCGCCGTGCTCAAGCAGCAAGGCTTCGAGCTGACCGATGAAGGCTGGGCCTTCGGCCTGTCCGGCAAAGTGCTGTTTGGCAGCGACGTCGAAACCCTCAACAAACCCAGCACCGACATCGTCGAACGCATCGGCCAGGCCCTGGTAGGCGCGGGTATCGAGCGTGTGCGTGTCGACGGCCACACCGACGCCTCGGGCAAAGAGCCCTACAATGTTGCCCTGTCCCTGCGCCGCGCCAAAAGCGTGGGCAAGGTGCTGACCCGCGTGGGCATGAAAGAAGAAAACATCCAACTGCGCGGCCTGGGCAGCAGCGAGCCGGTAGCGCCGAATACGACCACAGCAGGCCGCACCGAGAATCGCCGGGTGTCGATCGTAGTGATCGCAGACTAAGCGGGTTCACCTTTCCCAAGCTGAAATGCAATCCAATGTGGGAGGGGGCAAGCCCCTCTCACAGTTGTTCTGCGATGTGCTAGCAAGAATGTTCGCTCAACGGCTCGGTGTCATCGCCTGCGTCAAGTCATCCACCACGGCCTTGCCCCTCTCATACATATAATGCGCGGCCCATGCGTATTGGTCGCCGCGAAAACCTACCAACGACCATTAGGAGTTTTCTCTGTAGGAAAGACCTGTCATGACGAATTTTAATGGCTGGGCTGATGAAGTTTCGCTTTTTCGCAAATGGTGGGCTTAGTTAAATGGACGCTATAAGTAACTACCGTAAAGGATTGCGATGACTATAAATGTCAGTCATTTTCGCCAGGAAGTATCTAAAGTCAGGCTTTCAAAAGATGCATTTGCTGAGCTATTGACGATAAGAGAGTTGTTCGAGACGGTAAGTCAAGGTGTTAGATTCGATACCAAGGTCGCTTACATTAATCCTTTACAGTCAAGCGTGCTGAGAGAGGAGCTGAATAGAATACGAAATATGATCGATCATGAAAGTCATGTCTTGATTCTCGATGGCTTTAAGGTGGATAAACTTTCAACGTTCAAATCTCTGGTGTGGACATTCGGTTCCTTACTCGGTGTCCCAATGGTACAGAATCATCTTGGTCATAAAGTGATTGAGGTTTATGACCGAGGTGGCAAAAGCATTGAGGAAGGTGCGAGATACCATCAGACCCGTCAAGGCGCCTATGTACATAACGATGGTGTGAGCGACCCGTTGCCTATCGATTACTTGATCCTGGCCTGTGGACAGAAAGCACTTTTAGGAGGTGAGAGCATTCTCATCGATGCAAGCGCGGTATACGCCGAGCTGATGGCGTTCCCAGAAGTATTGGAAGCGCTCAAATGCGACTTCTTTTTTGAGAATCGCGGCATGTCAGAGGATGAAAAACTGTTTAAAGCCCCCATCCTCAGCTTTTCCAGTGAAGGTATTCCACTGATCAGATACTTTCGAGTCTACATTGAGTCAGCTCACCTTAAGGCAGGAGTGCCTTTAACAGCAGCTCAAACCCAGGCACTGGACTTTCTGGATACCGTTCTCGATCAGTCATCGGTTCAGCATCGAGTACTGCTGGAGCCAGGGCAAGTGCTTATTTCAGCCGATAACAAGTTTCTGCATACGCGCACGCACTTCATTGATATGAACGCTCCACGTTCCGAGATCAATGATGCTGAGCCTTTGAGTGATCTTAATCGTTATATGCTACGGCTGTGGTTACGCAAACGATGATGCATCGGTATTCATAACGTAAGTCCTCCCATATCCGCCATAAGCCGAGCCCCATGGACAACTCCGATATCGCGATCACGTTGGTCTTGATTTCTGCCTTTATGCACGCCACTTGGAATGCCGTAGTTCGCGCCGGTAGCAGTCGCTTCATGACCTTGGCCATGGTCGACGGCACCGCGCTAGTGATATGCCTGCTGGCGTTGCCGTTTGTAAGTGTGCCTAGCCTGGAGGTATGGGGCTATATACTCGTCTCTGTGGTGCTCAATACGGTCTACCGGCTATTTTTGATTAAAGCGTACGAAACGGGTGACTTCGGTCAGGTTTACCCGGTGATGCGTGGGGTGCCGCCCGTATTGGTCGTGCTGTTTTCTTACTTTCTGCTGCATGAACAGTTGTCCTCCCAGGCGTTGACGGGAGTGTTGCTGATTTGTGTGGGGATTATCAGCTTGACCTTTGTGCGCAGGATGACGGCGCAGATGTTCAAGCCGATCCTGATGGCGGTGTGCGCCGGTGCGTTTATTGCGTCTTACACGGTGGTGGATGCTAAAGGTGTAAGAGCCAGTGAGACGGTGCTGCAGTACATTATTTACCTGACAGTATTCCAAAGTATCCCGATCCCGATGCTGGCGTTTTCCAAAGAACGTTCAACCTTGGCTCGTGCGATACGTGGGCACTGGCGAGTTGGGCTATTAGGCGGTGTTTTTTACCTGGCGTCTTACGGATTGGTGTTGTTTGCCTTGTCGCTGGACGCGGTGGCCAAGGTCTCAGCTCTGCGGGAAACCAGTGTTATTATCGGCGCCATTATTGCTGCGCTGTTCTTTCACGAACGGTTCGGTTGGCGACGGATGCTTTCGGCGTTCGTCATTGTTTGCGGGATCATTTTGATCAAAGTGAGCACCTGATGGCCCAGCGTCCGCCCCCCACACCTATGCTTCAGGCGTTCGTCAGCGCAGCGCAAACCGGTAGTTTCGCCCGTGCAGCGTCTGAGCTTAACCTCACCGCCAGTGCCATTAGCCATCAAATCGCGGGCTTGGAGGAATGGTGGGGCGTGTCGTTGTTTGAGCGGCACTCACGCGGCGTCAAGCTGACTGCAGCAGGGCAGGCTCTGTTGCCAGTTACCGATGAGTTTTTCAAGGCGCTGGATGGGGTATTGCATTCACTCAATCCCGGTAAGTCCCAACCGTTATACCTATCATGCACGTCTTCCCTCTGTTCGACGTGGCTAATCCCCAGGATGCACGGCTCTCACACGCAGGCTTCATTCAACCTGGATCTGGTGTTGACCAGCGCCGACATGAGCAGCACCAGCCTGGAGGCCCATCAATACGATGTCGCCGTGGTGATGGGGTACGGTGACTATCCGGATCATTATGTCGAACTGTTGATGCGCGACGCCGTATTCCCCGTGTGTTCGCCCGATTTTCTGCGGTTGAAGGGCGGCATTGTTCTGGAGGATGTCGCCCGCTATCCGCTGATTCATCGGGTGGACGATCAGGTATGTCCGGGGTGGGAAAGCTGGTTTGCGTTTCAGGGGCTGGCGCCGCCGCCTTATCACCACGGGCCGAGATTTCCGGATTCGAGCCTGGCGATCAGCTTGGCGGTGAAGGGCGGAGGGATTGCGCTGGGCAGGACTGCGTTGGTGTATGACCAACTGGAAGACGGTGCGTTAGTTGCGTTGAATAGCCCTGTGATGATGTCCCCTGCGGCCTACTACATCATTTGTCGAAACGGGCGTCAGTCGGAGCCGGAGATTGCTCGGCTGATTGAATGGCTCAAGAACAGCGCGGGTGAGTTTCTGCGCGAAGTTCGGCTTCGGCATCCGCAAATTGCTGCAGCAGGAGCGGTCTAAATGTAGGAAGCCTCCGTTGCTCCTTTAGCACCTCACTTCGCAAACCTGATCTCCCGCGTCTGCCCCATTAACAACCCCTGATTCTGCTCCGTCACTTCCCGAATGTAATCCCACAACAACGTAATCCGCTTCAACTTCCTCAAATCCTCCCGGCAATACATCCAGAACTGCCGTGTAATCGCAATCTGCTCCCCCAGCACCGGTAACAAGCGCGGGTCCTGCGCCGCCAGAAAACACGGCAATATCGCCATCGACCGGCCTTGCTGGGCCGCCACGTATTGCGCGATCACGCTGGTACTGCGCAGGCTGGCGCTGGCGCCGGGCACCACATTGGCCAGGTACAGCAACTCCGAGCTGAAGGCCAAATCATCCACATAGCTGATAAACGGATGCTCGGCCAGATCCGCAGGTTTGCGGATCGGCGGGTGTTGGTCGAGGTAGTCCTGGGTGGCGTACAACTGCAATTTGTAGTCGCACAGTTTGCAGCACACATACGGCCCGTGTTCAGGGCGTTCCAGGGCGATGACGATGTCGGCTTCGCGCTTGGACAGGCTGATGAAGTGGGGCAGGGGCAGGATATCCACCGAGATCGCAGGATAAGTGTCGACGAAGTGGCTCAGTTGCGGGGTGACGAAGAAGCTGCCGAAGCCTTCGGTGCAGCCCATGCGCACATGGCCGGACAGCGCCACGCCGGAGCCGGACACCTGTTCGCAGGCCATGTGCAGCGTGCTTTCGATGGATTCGGCATAACCCAGCAACCGCTGGCCTTCGCTGGTGAGCACGAAGCCGTTGGTCCGGGATTTTTCGAACAGCAGCGTGCCGAGGGACACTTCCAGAGAGCTGATGCGCCGCGACACGGTGGTGTAGTCCACCGCCAAGCGCTTGGCGGCCACGCTAGCCTTGCGGGTGCGGGCTACTTCGAGGAAAAACTTCAGGTCATCCCAGTTCAGGGCGCCCAGGGAGGTGATGTTTTTTTGCATATTGGACCGGCTTTTATGTGCGTTCTTATTAGAGATTTGCACATCTATACTCCAAAAACAGTCCGAACGCCTCATTCTTCAAGGCGATTCAACGCCTTGGTTCTCTGCATAACTACAAGATTCTGGAGACCACATGAACGCATCTGCCGATATTTCCGTGCAACAGGTCAAGTTGCTGATCAACGGCGAGTGGGTCGAGTCCAAGACCACCGAGTGGCAAGACATCGTCAACCCGGCCACCCAGCAAGTGCTGGCCAAAGTCCCGTTTGCCACCGCCGATGAAGTCAACGCGGCCATCGACGCTGCCCATCAAGCGTTCCAGACCTGGAAACTCACGCCGATCGGTGCGCGCATGCGCATCATGCTTAAGTTGCAAGCCTTGATCCGCGAACATTCCAAGCGCATTGCTGTAGTCCTCAGCGCCGAGCAGGGCAAGACCATTGCCGATGCCGAGGGCGATATTTTCCGCGGCCTGGAAGTGGTTGAGCACGCTTGTTCCATTGGCACACTGCAAATGGGCGAGTTCGCCGAGAACGTGGCCGGCGGCGTGGATACCTACACCCTGCGCCAGCCTATCGGCGTGTGCGCCGGCATCACCCCGTTCAACTTCCCGGCGATGATTCCGCTGTGGATGTTCCCGATGGCGATTGCCTGCGGTAACACCTTTGTACTCAAGCCTTCCGAGCAAGACCCGTTGTCGACCATGCTGCTGGTGGAGCTGGCGCTGGAAGCCGGTGTGCCAGCCGGCGTGCTCAACGTGGTGCATGGTGGCAAGGACGTGGTGGATGCACTCTGTACTCACAAAGACATCAAGGCAGTGTCCTTCGTCGGTTCGACGGCTGTGGGCACGCATGTCTACGACCTGGCCGGCAAACACGGCAAGCGTGTGCAGTCGATGATGGGCGCCAAGAACCACGCGGTGGTGCTGCCGGATGCTAACCGAGAACACACCCTCAACGCCCTGGTCGGTGCCGGTTTCGGCGCGGCTGGCCAGCGTTGCATGGCCACCTCGGTGGTGGTGCTGGTGGGCGCGGCCAAGCAGTGGCTGCCAGACCTCAAGGCCCTGGCACAAAAGCTCAAGGTCAACGCCGGCAGCGAAGCGGGCACGGATGTCGGCCCGGTGATCTCCAAGCGTGCCAAGGCGCGTATCCTGGAGCTTATTGAAAGCGGTGTGAAGGAAGGCGCCAAGCTGGAGCTCGATGGCCGCGATATCAAGGTGCCGGGCTTCGAGCAAGGCAACTTTGTCGGCCCGACCCTGTTCTCGGGCGTGACCACCGACATGCGCATCTACACCGAGGAAATCTTCGGCCCGGTGCTGGTGGTACTGGAAGTCGAGACACTCGATCAAGCCATCGCCCTGGTCAACGCCAATCCGTTTGGCAACGGTACAGGCCTGTTCACCCAGAGCGGTGCGGCGGCGCGTAAATTCCAGAGCGAAATCGATGTGGGCCAGGTCGGCATCAACATCCCCATCCCGGTGCCAGTGCCGTTCTTCAGCTTCACCGGCTCCCGCGGTTCCAAGCTCGGCGACCTGGGCCCTTACGGCAAGCAAGTGGTGCAGTTCTACACTCAGACCAAAACCGTCACCAGCCGCTGGTTTGATGACGACACGGTCAACGATGGCGTCAACACCACCATCAACCTGCGCTGAACTCGGGAGACGACCATGAAAATTGCATTCATCGGCCTGGGCAACATGGGTGCGCCCATGGCCCGCAACCTGATCAAGGCTGGGCACGCGCTTAACCTGTTCGACCTGAACCAGGCGGTACTCAAGGAACTTGCCGAACTGGGCGGCACCATCAGCAGCTCGCCGCGTGATGCGGCCCAAGGTGCCGAACTGGTGATTACCATGCTGCCGGCAGCCGCCCATGTGCGCAGCGTGTGGCTGAATGAAGACGGTGTACTCGCCGGCATCGGCGAAGGCATCCCCGCCGTGGATTGCAGCACCATTGACCCGCAAACCATCCGTGAAGTAGCGGCTGCGGCAGCCAAACAAGGTGTGGCAGTGGCCGATGCGCCGGTCTCCGGTGGCACCGGCGGTGCCCAGGCCGGGACGCTGACCTTCATGGTCGGCGCCAACCCGGAATTGTTCGCCACCCTGCAACCGGTGCTGGCGCAGATGGGCCGCAACATCGTGCACTGTGGTGATGTCGGCACCGGGCAAATCGCCAAGATCTGCAACAACCTGCTGCTGGGTATCAGCATGGTCGGCGTCAGTGAAGCCATGGCCCTGGGCGATGCACTTGGCATTGATACACAAGTGCTGGCCGGCATCATCAACAGCTCCACGGGGCGCTGCTGGAGTTCCGATACCTACAATCCTTGGCCAGGCGTGATCGAGACCGCGCCATCATCGCGTGGCTATACCGGTGGTTTTGGTGCCGACCTGATGCTCAAGGATTTAGGCCTGGCCACCGAAGCTGCACGCCAGGTGCACCAGCCGGTGATCCTCGGCGCAGTGGCCCAGCAGCTGTATCAATCGATGAGCCAGCGTGGGGAAGGGGGCAAGGACTTCTCGGCGATCATCAACAGCTATCGCAAGCCCAAATAAAAACCTGTGGCGAGGGAGCAAGCTCCCTCGCCACAGGTTTTGCTGGGTCAGGCAAACACAAAATACTTACGCACAGTCTCGACCACTTCCCACGTCCCCTTCATCCCTGGCTCCACTACAAAGATATCCCCAGCGCGCAGATGGATCGGCTCCATGCCTTCAGGCGTGATCACGCAGTAGCCTTCCTGGAAATGGCAGTATTCCCACTTCACGTATTCCACGTACCACTTGCCCGGTGTGCAGATCCAGGTGCCCATGATCTTGCTGCCGTCTTCGCTGGTGTAGGCGTTGAGGTTGACAGTGTGCGGGTCGCCTTCGAGCTTTTCCCATTTGCAGGCATCCAGGACCGGCAGTGGGTGGGCGTCGCGCAGTACGGTGATGGGCTTGGGCATGATGACTCCGAGGCAGAGAAGGAAAAGATGCACCCTAAGGCCTTGGGCATTGCGCAGATGGTCTGAACTCGACATTGGGATGCCCAGAAGCGCAGTCACCTGAACACCGCGGTCCCCTGTGGGAGCCGGGCTTGCCCGCGATGGCGGTGGCACAGCGAGCATCTCGATTGCCTGACACTCCGCTATCGTTGGCAAGCCAGGCTCCCACGAGAGGTCGTGGCGTATCTGAGCGACAGATCTGTGCATCAAACCGATGTTTCCTCGCAGTAACTGCGAAAGATTTCCCGTGTCGCGCCAGAATTCGCAAGAAAATTCACATCCCTCCCTCGTATCATTCACCTCAGTAACGAGTGAGAGCCTTGCAATGAACCCAATAAAAACGTGGTGGGATATCAGCCCGCCCTTGAGCACGGCCACCCCGACCTGGCCGGGTGATACGCCGTTCCAGGAGGAGCGCGTGTGGCAGTTCGGCCCCGAGTGTCCGGTAAATGTGGGGCGCGTCACCCTGTCGCCGCACACCGGTGCCCATGTGGATGCGCCGCTGCATTACAGCGCTGATGGCGCGCCGATTGGCGAGGTGTCGCTGGATGTGTATATGGGGCCGTGCCGGGTATTGCACTGCCTGGGCAGCGGCGCCCTGGTGCAGCCCCATCAGTTGCAAGGGCGTGTGGATAACCTGCCCGAGCGCGTGCTGCTGCGCACTTATCCACAAGCTCCGCTCACCGACTGGGATTCGAACTTCACCGCCATCGCCCCCCAGACCATTGAGCTGCTGGCCAGCCTGGGGGTGCGCCTGATCGGTATCGATACGCCGTCCCTGGACCCGCAACAATCCAAGACCATGGATTCGCACAACGTCGTGGCGCGCCATGGCATGGCGATCCTCGAAGGCATCGTGCTCGATGACGTACCGGAGGGCGACTATGAACTGATCGCGCTGCCGCTGCGCTTCGCCAACCTGGACGCGAGCCCCGTGCGCGCCATTCTCCGCCCGCTCAAGGAGCCCACGCGATGAGCCAATGTCCTTTTTCAGCTGATTACCAACCGCCGGAAGAATGGCATAACGCCGAATTGAATTTCTCCGAGTCCATGAGCTATGGCGACTACCTGGACCTGGGCAAAGTCCTCAGCGCCCAGCACCCGCTGTCGCCAGACCACAACGAAATGCTCTTCATCATCCAGCACCAGACCTCTGAGCTGTGGATGAAACTGATGCTTCACGAACTCAAGGCCGCCCGCGAACATGTGCGCCTGGGTGAGCTGCCGCCGGCGTTCAAGATGCTGGCGCGGGTGTCGCGGATCTTCGATCAACTGGTGCACGCCTGGGCGGTGCTGGCGACCATGACGCCATCAGAGTACAAGGCGATTCGCCCGTTCCTGGGGCAGTCGTCGGGGTTCCAGTCGTTCCAGTACCGCGAGATCGAATTCATCCTCGGCAACAAAAGCCCGGCGCTGCTGCGGCCCCATGCTCATCGCCCGGAGTTGCTGCAGCAATTGCAGGTGGCGATTGCCACGCCGTCGCTGTATGACGAGGCCGTAAACCTGATGGTCAAGGCGGGGTTGGCGATTGATCCCAAGCGCGCCGAGCGCGACCCGACCGCAGCCACGGTGCACGATGAATCGGTGGAAGCGGCCTGGCGCGAGGTATATCGCGACCCGAGCCGTTACTGGGATTTGTATCAGTTGGCCGAGAAGTTTATCGACCTGGAAGATTCGTTCCGCCAGTGGCGCTTCCGGCATGTCACCACGGTGGAACGCATCATCGGCTTCCAGCCGGGTACTGGCGGTACTGAAGGCGTGGGGTACCTGCGCAAGATGCTCGACACGGTACTGTTCCCTGAACTCTGGCGAGTACGTTCCACGCTCTAAACAAAAAAGCCCCGGATTACCGGGGCTTTTTTTATGTGAAATACAGTCAACTGTGGGAGCTGGCTTGCCAGCGATGGCGGTGTATCAGCCGGCCCACCCGTTGGCTGACACGCCGCCATCGCGGGCAAGCCCGGCTCCCACAGGTGTTACTGCGCCACAGCTACTTTCCCGTTTCTGATCCGAAACCGATAGGCAACGTAGATAATCCCCACCCACACCGGCATCGCGTACACCGACTCACGAATTCCCGGAATCGCCAGCATCACCCCGATGATCATCACCATGAAGGCCAGACACAGGTAGTTGCTGAACGGGAACCAGAAGGTCTTGAACGACGGCGTCACGCCTTGCTCGCCCATGGCCTTGCGGAACTTGATGTGGGTCAGGCTGATCAGCGCCCAGTTGATCATCAGCGAAGCAACCACCAAGGCAAACAGCAACTCCAGCGCACTGTGCGGCGCGACGTAGTTGACCACCACGCACAGCATCGTCACCAACGCCGAAATCGCCAACGCCCGTAGCGGCACGCCTTGCTTGTTGAGCTTCATCAGCGCCTTGGGCGCGTCACCTTGCTCGGCCAGGCCGAACAGCATGCGGCTGTTGCAGTACACGCCGCTGTTGTACACCGACAACGCCGCGGTCAGCACCACGAAGTTGAGGATGTGGGCGGCGGTGTCGTTGCCGATCAGCGAGAAGATCTGCACAAACGGGCTGCCGCTGTAGGCATCGCCTGACGCGCCGAGGGTTTGCAGCAGTTGATCCCACGGGTACAGCGACAACAGCACGGTCAGCGCACCGACATAGAAAATCAGGATGCGGTACACCACCTGATTGATTGCCTTGGGGATCACCTTGCGTGGTTCGCTGGCCTCGGCGGCGGTGATGCCGACCAGTTCCAGGCCACCGAACGAGAACATGATGAAGGCCATCGACATCAACAGCCCCATGCCGCCATTGGGGAAGAAACCACCGTGGCTCCACAGGTTGCTGACCGAGGCCTGGGGGCCGCCGGTGCCGCTGAACAGCAGGTAGCAGCCGAGCACGATCATGCCGACAATCGCCACCACCTTGATGATCGCAAACCAGAATTCGGCTTCACCGAAGAACTTCACGTTCAGGGTGTTGATCAGGTTCACCGCGACGAAGAACACCAGCGCGCTGACCCAGGTCGGGATCTCTGGCCACCAGAACTGGATGTACTTGCCCACCGCCGTCAACTCGGCCATGCCCACCAGCACGTAGAGCACCCAGTAGTTCCAGCCCGCCAGGAAGCCCGCGTAACCGCCCCAGTATTTATGTGCGAAGTGGCTGAAGGACCCGGCCACCGGCTCTTCGACGATCATCTCGCCGAGCTGGCGCATGATCAGGAACGCGATAAACCCGGCCACCGCATAGCCCAGGATCATCGACGGCCCCGCCGACTTGAGTACCCCGGCCGAGCCGAGGAACAAGCCTGTACCAATCGCACCTCCCAAGGCGATCAGCTGAATGTGCCGGTTCTTCAGGCCTCGCTTGAGGCCCACCGGGTTAACCATGTCATCCGCCATTAACATTCCCTTCTACTTGTTTTTCTCAAGGGTGATTGCACGCCGCATCGGCCCCTCAGAACTGCTGAGGGTCAGATATTACTCTGCGTAAACTTTTCGTAATACAGCTGAACGCCATCAAGTGCCTGATCCGCCAGCCATTGCTGGATGGATTCGACCATCGGAGGGGGGCCGCACACGTACATATCCGCCGATCTGTCCCGCAGTTCGGCCAGGTCGAAATGCTCGGTGAGGTAGCCGCGTTTGCCCGTCCACTCGGCTGAGGCGTCGCTCAGCACTTCGGTGTAGCGAAAGTTCGGGATTTTTGCCGCGTAGGCGTGGATACGCGCCGCTTCACATAAATCTTCGGCGCCGCGCACGCCGTAGTACAGGTGCACAGGTTGCGTGCAGCCGTTGACGGCCAGCTCATCAAGCATACCCAGCAACGCCGACAACCCGGTGCCGCCCGCCACCAGTACCAACGGTTGGGTGACGTGCCGCAGATAAAACGCACCCAAGGGCGCCTCCATCAACATTTCATCACCTACCTGGCAGCGTTCACGCAGGTAGTTGCTCATGACTCCATCGGGCAGCAGGCGTACCAGGAACTGCAACTGATTACCCGGCCGGTTGGCGAAGGAGTAGGAGCGCCAGCTATCGGTGCCGGGCACCGACAGGCGCGCATATTGGCCCGGCAAAAAATCCAGTGGCTGGTCCAGTTGCACCTGCAAGATGGCGGTGCTGGTCGAGACCTGCTGCACCGCGCTCACCGTGCCGCGTACCTGCACGGGCCCGGGGGCGTTGCACAGGCTCGAATCGAAGTCGAAATAGAAGGTGGCGTCGGACTTCACCCGGGTCTGGCAACTGAGCATCTTGCGCTGTTGCAGGTCGAGGCTGGAAAGGGCTTCGTCGTCGACATAGTCCTGGGTGTACTCGCCGGATTCGCAACGCCCCTGGCAGGTTCCGCACACGCCTTCGCGGCAATCGAGCGGGATCTTGATGCCGTTGCGCAGGGCCGCGTCCAACAGGATTTCATGGGCGCCCACCGGGAAGAACAGGGTCTTGCCATCGGCAAAGCTGAAGGCCACTTTGTGATTCATTGATGAAACTCCAAGCGTGCCCCTGTGGCGAGGGAGCTTGCTCCCGCTGGGCTGCGAAGCTGCCCCAAAAAACTGGGAGCGNAGCGCTGCGCACTCCAGCGGGAGCAAGCTCCCTCGCCACAGGGGGGGGCTGGTTTTTAAAGGTGATAGAAATCCAGCACCGAGTTGATGGTGTCGTTGAGCAGCAGGGCGTGCTTGCGCGTGATCAGCCAGCTGTCGCCCTCGGGCTTGAGGCGATAGGTTGCGTGCCCATAGAACTGCTCGGAAGTAGCCAGCCGATAAAACAGCGTGTGCCAGTTCAAACGCACCTCCAACGTGCCGTCGGCCTGCTCGGCAATGCGCACGTTGTTGATCAGGTGCAAGGTGCGCGGCATCGGCGTGGCGGAGGCGGCTTTGCCGGTGCGCAGGCGGAACACGCGGTCTTCCAGGCCCGAGCGGTTGGCGTAGTAGATCAACGACATCTCGCGCTTGGGGTCTTGGGTGTAGACGTGTTCGGAATCCCATTGCGGCAGGTGGAATTCGCTCTGCGGGTCGAACAACTGCACGTAGGCGTCCCAGTCCTGGGCGTCGCACAGTTCGGACTTGCGGTAGAAGAACTGCTCGATCTGGTACTGCAATTGCGCATTCATCACTTCACCTCCCGCAGGCTCAGGGCCCGCTGGTCCAAACCCTTGAGCAGAAACCGTTGCCAATTGCGGTGCTGGTTGACGTACAAGCCTTCGTGGGTGAACTCAGTGCCGGTCATGGCTGGTTGAATGCCGATGGCCTCGCTGTTGGGCGTCGGCCCGGTCTCCCAGCGATGGCTGCCGCGAGAAATATCGCTCCAGCGCTCCAGGCGGCCCTGGAAACCGCGCTGGGCTTCGCGAAATTCCACCAGGTCGTCGGGCGTGCCCATGCCCGAGACGTTGAAGAAGTCCTCGAACTGGCGGATCCGGTTTTCGCGATCGGCGTCGGACTCACCTTTCACGCCCAGGCACTGGCTGATGATTTCGGTCTTGTTCCAGGCCACCGGGCGGATGATGCGCAGCTGCGAGCTGATCTGGTCGAGAAAGAACAGGCTGGGGTAGATGTTCAGGTTGCGCAGGCGGTGCATCATCCACTCGGCCTTCTGCTGGCCGTGTTCTTCTACCAGGCGCGGCATGATGGTGGCGTAGCCGGAGCGCACGCTGGGGTTGGGCATGTCGCTGAACAACACACTGTGGCCGTTATTGAAGGCGAACCAGCCGTCATCGGTATTCGCGTCGCCGGCGCCGAGCTTGCTGTAGTCCAGCGTCGTGCTGGAACCTGCGCCGTTCTCGGTGTTGACCTGCTGGCGATGCTGCACGGTGGCCACGTAGTTGTAGTGCACGGTGCTGACGTGATAACCGTCCAGGCCGTTTTCGTTTTGCAGCTTCCAGTTGCCGTCGTAGGTGTAGGCAGACTTGCCCGCAAGCACCTCCAACTCTCCGGTGGCCGATTGCGCCACCATCATGTCGAAGAACACTTTGGCGTCGCCGAGGAAATCTTCCAGGCTGTCGGTGCCGTTCACGTCCAGGCTGATAAACACAAAGCCCTTGTAGCTGTCGATGCGCGCTTTTTTCAGGCCGCGGGTGGCCTTGTCGAAACCTTCCGGGTATTCCCCTGGCGCCTTGACCTTCACCAGTCGGCCATCGCTCTTGTAGCACCAGGCGTGGAACGGGCAGGTGAAAGTGGATTGGTTGCCCTTGCCCACGCGGGTGAGGGTAGTGCCGCGATGCTGGCAGGCGTTGATCAGCGCGTTGAGCCGGCCTTCGCCGTCACGGGTGATGATCATCGGTTGGCGCCCGGCGCGCATCGTCACGAAGTCGTGGTTATGGGCCAGTTCGCTTTCGTGGCAGGCGTAGATCCAGTTTTTTTCGAAGATCAGCTCCATCTCCAGGTCGAACAGTTCGGGCTCGGTGAACATGTCGCGGGCGATGCGGAACACTTCATCTGCCGGGCGAAAGTCCAGGCAGCTTTCGATAAAGGTTTTCCACTGCTCGACGGTTCTTGCACCACTCATGGGAGGCACCTTTTGATCATGGCTAAACGGTGAGCCATTAAGCGGCTGCAATGCGGTAGCGGGCTATCCGCTTAATGGGGGAACGCAGGCCGCAAAGTTGGGCAACAAATACCCATGGCGGTGCGCGCAGGTGACGGCATGCGCTACTGTGATGGTGGGCGATGGTCGTAGAACCCTGGGATTTATCCACATAGTCGGCCCTTACTATCCACCCAGTGGCCACGCTGCTGGCGTGGCCTGGAACTTGCTGTCGAGGTTCAACGACGCGCCGCCAGAGCGCGCAAATGCCTAACCGCCGTGGGTGCACCCTGATGAGTAGCCAGACACGCGATATTCATATTCAACGCTTCGACCTGGAAGGCGCGCGCAGCTGGATGTCCGGCATCTGCGGGCCCCATCGCCTGGCGACGGCCACCCCCGAACGCCTGCGCTTTCACCACAGCGCCAACGTGTTCAAATCCCGCGCCACCACCCTGGGCGTGATCGAGTACGGTACCGATGTGACCATCGACATCGAAGAC
Organism: Pseudomonas sp. 22072; assembly: GCF_052046095.1. Lineage (NCBI taxonomy): Bacteria > Pseudomonadati > Pseudomonadota > Gammaproteobacteria > Pseudomonadales > Pseudomonadaceae > Pseudomonas > Pseudomonas sp. 22072. The sequence goes on along the minus strand of NZ_JBQEQE010000003.1, from coordinate 295,753 downwards.
GCCGAGCACTTCAGCAGCTACAGCTTGAGCCTGCCGCTGGTGGGCGAGCAGGAGCTGAGCAAGAACGGTGAGCGCCTCAGTTCCAACCGCGACCAGGGCGTGATCATTTCACCCAATGAGCATCAGGTGCTGGCGATTTCCGGTGACTGCCGCAAGTTGCAGGTGGTGATCACCCGTGCGGCGATGAGCGAGTCGCTGGAAGGTTTGCTGCAACGGCCCATTGATGCGCCGCTGCGCTTTGAATCGGTGATGGATGCTGTGGACGGCGCCCCGGCCTCGTGGTGGCGCATGGCGCGATACTTCATCGCCGAACTGGAATGCAGCAGCGAGTTGTACGAGCAGGCGGCGTTTACCCGTGACCTGGAAAGCTCGCTGATCAAGGGGCTGATCCTGGCCCAACCGAATAACTACTCTGAAGAACTGCGCGAGGTTCTGGGGGTGAAACTGCCGCACTACTTGATCCGTGCGCGGCAATTCATCCACGACAACGCCCGTGAAGTGCTGCACCTGGAAGACCTGGAAGCGGCAGCGGGCGTGTCGCGGTTCAAACTGTTCGATGCATTTCGCAAGTACTTCGCACTGTCGCCCATGGCGTATCTGAAGAAGCATCGGTTGGGGGCGGTGCGCCAGGAGATTCTGGAGCAGGGCTCAATGCGCACTATTTCTGAAATCGCCCTGGGCTGGGGGTTTACGCACCTGGGGCGGTTTTCGGCGGAATACCGCAAGCTGTTCGATGAGTCGCCCAGCCAGACATTGCAACGCAAGCGCCTGCGCAGCCTTTGAAACCAATGAAGATCAAATGTAGGAGCGAGCTTGCTCGCGAAAAACGTTAACGATAACGCGNTTTTTCGCGAGCAAGCTCGCTCCTACAAGGGAATTGCGGTGTTTGGGAAAATCTCAGATCAACTCTTCAACCAGTTGCAGGCAATGAGTCAGCCCCGGCGACTGGTCATTCACCCGCCGGCTCAGAATGATCGGCGAAGTCGCAGTGGCCTCCACAATCGGCGTATAGCCAATATCCGCCCGATGCAGCACCTGCACCGACGCCGGCACCAACGTCACCCCCATACCTGCGCCCACCAGGCCAATAGCGGTCTGCAATTCGTTGGTCCACTGCGCCACCTTCAGGCTCAAGCCATGGGCGTCGAACAGCGCGATCACATGGTCGGCATAACTGGGGCGCGGGTTGCCGGGGTAGAGCACAAAGGGTTCGCCGGCCAACTGGGCGAGGGTGGCCGGGGCGCCCAGCAACGGGTGACCACTGGGCAGCACTGCTACCAGGCGGTCCTCCACCAGTACGCGCTGGACGATGGCCGGATCGTCGATGCGAATCCGCCCGAAGCCTACGTCAATGCGGCCAGCCTTGAGCGCTTCGACCTGCTGCAAAGTGGTCATCTCCGACAAACCCAGCTCCAGCTCCAGGGCCTCGTGAGTGCGCAGGCGCCGAATCAGCTCCGGCAGCACGCCATACAAGGTCGACGGCGCAAAGCCGATGCCCAGCCAGGTTTTCTCGCCTTGGCCGATGCGCCGGGTGGTGTCGCAGACCTTGCCCAGTTGTTCGAGCAGCATATTGGCATGCTCATAGAAAAACCGTCCGGCCTCTGTCAGCCGCAAGGGCCGGCTGCGCTCCAGCAGCACCACCCCCAGTTCGTCCTCCAGTTGCTGGATCTGCCGGCTCAAAGGCGGCTGGGCGATATGCAAGCGTTCGGCAGCTCGGGTGAAGTTGAGGGTCTCGCCCAGCACCTGGAAATAGCGCAAGTGACGCAGTTCCATATCGACTCCTTTCATACCTTGAGGGTATCGCACGAGACCAATTCTATATTGGAAGCCCAAAAAAATGCGGAACAGAATCGACGTAAATTTATAAAGAACCCAATGGGTATTGCCATGCCGATTTGCACCATCGAGTCGATTGAAACTGTCATCGTCGACCTGCCCACCCTTCGCCCGCACAAGCTGGCGATGCACACGATGCAAAACCAGACCCTTGTCATCATTCGCCTGCGTTGCACCGACGGCATCGAAGGCATCGGTGAAGCCACCACCATCGGCGGCCTGAGCTACGGCAACGAGAGCCCCGACAGCATCAAGGTCAACATCGACTGTCACTTCGCGCCGCTGTTGATCGGCCAGGACGCGAGTAACGTCAACGCGGCGATGTTGCGCCTGGAGCGCAGTATTCGCGGCAACACCTTTGCCAAGTCCGGTATCGAAAGCGCCTTGCTCGACGCCCTCGGCAAACGCCTCGGGCTCCCGGTCAGCGAGCTGCTGGGCGGGCGTGTGCGTGATGCGTTGCCGGTGGCCTGGACCCTGGCCAGCGGTAATACCGAACAGGACATCAGCGAGGCCGAAAAAATGCTCGACCTGCGCCGTCATCGCATCTTCAAATTGAAGATCGGCGCCGGTGAAGTCAACCGCGATCTGGCCCATGTGATCGCGATCAAAAAAGCCCTGGGCGAGCGCGCCAGTGTGCGCGTCGACGTCAACCAGGCCTGGGATGAAGCCGTGGCCCTGCGGGCGTGCAAGGTGCTCGGCGACAACGGTATCGACCTGATCGAACAACCGATCTCGCGCAACAACCGTGGTGGTATGACTCGGCTCAACCTGTCGAGCCCGGTGCCGATCATGGCCGATGAGTCCATCGAGTGTGTCGAGGATGCATTCAACCTGGCCCGTGAAGGCTCGGCCACAGTGTTCGCCCTCAAGATCGCCAAGAACGGCGGCCCGCGTGCCGTATTGCGCACGGCGGCGATTGCCGAAGCGGCTGGCATCGGCCTGTACGGCGGCACCATGCTCGAAGGCGGCATTGGCACCCTGGCTTCGGCCCATGCCTTTCTCACGCTGAACACCCTGGCGTGGGGCACCGAATTGTTCGGCCCGCTGTTGCTCACCGAAGACATCCTCACCGAGCCACCGGTGTACCGCGATTTCCAGCTGCACGTTTCCAGCGCGCCGGGCCTGGGCCTGGCGCTCGATGAAGAGCGCCTGGCGTTCTTTCGCCGTGACAAACACTAAGAGGCCTCTGCCATGTTGTTCCACGTAAAAATGACCGTGAACCTTCCCCTCGATATGCACCCCGAGCGTGCCGCCAGCCTCAAGGCCGAGGAGAAAGCCTTGGCTCAGCGCCTGCAAGAGGAGGGCAAATGGCGCCACCTGTGGCGCATCGCCGGGCATTACGCCAACTACAGCGTGTTCGATGTCGACAGCGTGCAGGAGCTGCACGACCTGCTGATGCAACTGCCGTTGTTCCCCTACATGGCCATCGAAGTGAACGCGCTGTGCCGCCATCCGTCGTCGATCCATGCGGACGACCGCTGAGCCGGCTTCCACCTATAACTACAAGATGAGGAATGCACCATGTCCATCCGCCTGTCCCAGACTGCCCACGCCCAACAGTTTCTCGAAGAAGCCAGCGGTAACCTCAATGACGCGGGCAACCCGCGCACCAAGGCGCTGATTTACCGAATCCTGCGCGACACCGTGAACATCATCGAAGACTTGGAAGTGACCCCGGAAGAATTCTGGAAGGCGGTCAACTACCTCAATGAACTGGGCAAAAATCAAGAGGCCGGCCTGCTCGCCGCCGGTTTGGGCCTGGAGCATTACCTGGACCTGTTGATGGACGCCGCCGACGAGGAGGCCGGCAAGTCGGGCGGCACCCCGCGCACCATCGAAGGCCCGTTGTACGTGGCCGGTGCGCCGTTGTCCAAGTACGAGGCACGGCTGGATGACGGCAAGGACGACGCGGTGCCGTTGTTCATGCGCGGGCAAGTACGCGACACCGAGGGCAAGCCGTTGGCAGGGGCGATTGTCGATGTGTGGCAGGCCAACACGGGCGGGACCTATTCGTGGTTCGACCCGGCGCAATCGGAATTCAACCTGCGTCGGCGCATCGAGACCGACGCCCAGGGCAACTACCGTTTTCGCAGCATCGTGCCTTCAGGCTACGGCTGCCCACCGAGTGGGCCGACGCAACAGTTGCTCGACCAACTGGGGCGCCACGGGCAACGGCCGGCGCATATCCACTTCTTCATCTCGGCGCCGGGGCACCGGCACCTGACCACGCAGATCAACCTGTCGGATGACCCGTACCTGCATGATGACTTTGCCTATGCCACCCGGGATGAACTGATTGCCGAGATTCGCTTCAGCGACGATCCGCAACTGGCGCGCGAATTTGGCGTGCAAGGGCGGTTTGCGCAGATTGATTTTGACTTTGAGTTGCAGGTGGCGGATGCGCCAATAGAGCAGCAGCGCATGCAACGAGTCCGCGCCCTCGAAGACTGATCTGTGGGAGCTGGCTTGCTGTGGCGAGGGAGCTTGNAGCCGGCTTTTGGGGGCGCTGCGCACCCCAGCGGGAGCAAGCTCCCTCGCCACAGCAAGCCAGCTTCCACATTGGTTTTTTGGTGATCTAGTTATTTGCGCACGACCAGGTCCAACACCTCATCCCGGTCTTTGATTTTCTGCAGCACAATCTCCGAGCGGATATCCATCACCCCCGCCGTGCGGTTCAGGTGGTTCACGATAAAGTCCGAAAAGTGCTTGAGGTTGCGCGCCTGCACCCGCAGCACATAGTTGCTGGCGCCAGTGATCACATAGGCGCTCGCCACCTCTGGCCAGCCTTGCACCTTCTTGATGAACGTCTCATGCCAGTCCTCCACATCCTGGCGCAGCGACAGGTGCACGATGGCTTCCAGCTCGATTCCCAGCTGTTCGGCGTTCAATACCGCGCGGTAACCGCTGATGATTCCCTCGCTCTCCAGCAGGCGCAAACGGCGCAGGCATGCAGACGGCGACAGCGCGACTTTTTCCGCCAATTCCTGGTTGCTGATGCGGCCATCCTGTTGCAGGAAATGCAGGAGGCGCAGGTCGGTAGCGTCGAGAATCATGCTTGGAAGATATCCGCGTGTTTGGAGGTTAAATTCGAATTTTCTACAGCTTAAATAGACGTTTGCCCACCACTTTGCACGAAAATTCTCTAAAAGTTCGTTCATTATTTGGTCCATCCTCACTTATAAAAACCAGGACGACCCATGACCACTCGAAGCCATTGCCAAGCCCTCGACGCCCAGGACCCGTTGGCCCACCTGCGTGCCCAATTCGCCTTGCCCGAAGGCGTGATCTACCTCGATGGCAACTCCCTCGGCGCTCGCCCGGTGGCGGCGCTGGAGCGGGCACAACAGGTGATCGCCGAGGAGTGGGGCAATGGCTTGATTCGTAGCTGGAACAGCGCCGGCTGGGCGGATTTGTCCCAGCGCCTGGGCAATCGCCTGGCGCCATTGATTGGTGCGCGTGAGGGCGAGGTGGTGATCACCGATACCACCTCGATCAACCTGTTCAAAGTGCTCAGCGCCGCCTTGAGTGTGCAGCGCCAACGTACACCTGCGCGCAAGGTCATCGTCAGCGAAGCGAGCAACTTTCCCACCGACTTGTACATCGCCGAAGGCTTGGCCGAATTGCTGCAACAAGGCTATTCCTTGCGCCTGGTGAACAGCCCGGCGGAACTTCCCCAGGCTATCGATGCGGACGTGGCGGTGGTGATGCTCACCCACGTCAACTACAAGACCGGCTATATGTACGACATGGCGGCCCTGACCGCGCTGAGCCACGAGTGCGGCGCGCTGAGCATCTGGGACCTGGCGCACTCAGCGGGCGCGGTGCCTGTGGACCTGCATCAGGCCAATGCGGATTATGCGATTGGCTGCACCTACAAATACCTCAACGGCGGACCGGGCTCCCAGGCGTTTGTGTGGGTCAACCCGGCGTTGGTGGATGTGGTGCGCCAGCCGTTATCGGGTTGGTTCGGGCATACCCGGCAGTTCGCCATGGAGTCCACCTACGCCCCCAGCGCCGGCATTGCCCGCTACCTCTGTGGTACGCAGCCGATTACCTCGTTGGCCATGGTGGAATGTGGCCTGGAGATTTTTGCCCAGACCGACATGGTGCGCCTGCGGACTAAGTCCCTGGCCTTGACTGACCTGTTCATTGCGTTGGTCGAAAGTCGTTGCGCCGCCCACGGCCTGGAGCTGATCACCCCGCGTGAACACACCCGGCGCGGCAGCCACGTCAGCTTTGAACACCCCGAAGGTTACGCGGTGATCCAGGCCTTGATCGCCCGAGACGTGATCGGCGATTACCGTGAGCCGCGGATCATGCGTTTTGGTTTCACGCCGTTGTACACCAGCTTTACCGAAGTGTGGGACGCCGTGGAAATTCTCGGTGAAATTCTCGATAACGCTACGTGGGACCAAGCGCAATTCAAAGTGCGCAACAGCGTTACTTAAGGGCAACACAGATCAAATGTGGGAGCTGGCTTGCCTGCGATAGCGTCGGTGCATTCACTNGGCAAGCCAGCTCCCACAGGTTCAGCGTCAGCCACTATCACAATAATAAAGGGGCACACCAGTGACCACGCCAGACAACGGCTTTGCAGAAATTACCCACCGTGAACTGGGCCTGAGGCGCCAGCTCACTTCCGGCCAGATGAGCATGATCGCCATCGGTGGCGCCATCGGCACCGGGCTGTTCATGGGCAGCGCCTACGCCATCGGTTATGCCGGGCCGAGCGTGCTGGTGAGCTACGCCATCGGCGCGTTGATTACCTTGCTGCTGATGGGCTGCCTGGCGGAGATGACGGTGGCCCATTCCACCTCCGGCTCCTTTGGCGCTTACGCCGAGTTCTACATCAGCCCGTTGGCCGGGTTCCTGGTGCGCTATGCCTACTGGGCGGCGATTGTGCTGGCGGTGGGGGCCGAGGTCACGGCGGTGGCGATGTACATGAAGTACTGGTTCGCCAACGTGCCGGAGTGGGTGTGGATCGTGTCGTTTTCCAGTGTGCTGATCCTGCTCAATGCGATCAGCGTGAAGACCTTCGGCAACTTCGAATACTGGTTCTCGACGATCAAGATCAGCGCCATTGTCGGTTTCATCATCCTGGCGGTGTATGTGGTGTTCGGCTCCGGTAACCCTGACTACGGGGTGCAGAACTACACGGCCCACGACGGCTTTTTCCCCCATGGCTTGAGTGGCATGTGGATCGCGGTGATCGTGTCGATCTTCAGCTACCTCAGTGTCGAGATGATCGCCGTGGCCGCCGGTGAAGCCGCCGACCCGGAGCAGGCAGTGAAGAAAGCCTTCCGCGCTACCATCGTGCGGCTGGTGGTGTTCTATCTGCTGACCCTGGCGCTGATGCTCGCCATCGTGCCGTGGAACCAGGCCGGCCAGGCCCAGAGCCCGTTTGTCACAGTGATGCAGACCATCGGCATTCCCGGTGCCACCGGGGTGATGAATTTCGTGATCCTGATCGCGGCGCTGTCGGCCATGAACAGTCAGCTCTACATCACCACGCGCATGATGTTCAGCCTGTCGCGCGCTGGTTTTGCGCCCAAGTCCATGGGCGCGCTGAGCAAGAACGGCATCCCGCTCAACGCATTGCTGCTGTCCAGTTCGGGCATTGCCCTGGCGACGTTGCTCAACGTGGTGTACCCGGAAAGCTCGTTCACCCTGATGATGGCGATCTCGATGTTTGGCGCAATCTTCACCTGGTTCATGATCTTCCTCACTCACCTGTTTTTCCGCCGCTATCGCAAGCGTCATGGCGGGGCGAAGTTGTCGTTCCAGTTGCGCCTGTTTCCCTACAGCACGTTGCTGGGGTTGGTGCTGATGGGGGCGGTGATGATCACCACCTATTTCACCGACGCCTTCAAGATGACGTTGGTGTTTGGCGTGCCGTTCCTGCTGATCTTGTCGGCGGTTTACTACACCTTCTTCCACAAACGCGCATCATCTGTAGGAGCGAGCTTGCTCGCGAAGAACCCGAGAGCGCCGCGTTAAACCTGATAGCTCGCGTTATCGTTGGCGATCTTCGCGAGCTCGCTCCTACAAGGGGGGGCGGTGAGCGCAGCGAGTAATGTGCTGACGTAACCGGGCAGTTGCTCGAACGAGCGTGCGCATAACAACAGTTTGCGGCAGGCCCATTCTTCTTGCAGGGGGTGGGCTTTGAAGCGCCGTGCAGGTGGCCAACGGTCCAAGGCGGCCTGAGGCACGATGCCCAGGCCCGCGCCGCCGGCGACCATGCGAATCACCCCATCAAAACCGTCGGCGCGAATGCGCGTCTGCAAGCGAAAGCCCGCGTGCAGTGCCTGTTCTTCCAGGTAAACCGCCAACGCGCTGTTGGCCGCCAGGCCCACGTAGTCGTATTGCAAGCTCTCGATAAAACTCGCGCTGGTCAACGGGTGGTCCAGGGGCATGATCAGCACCAGCGGGTCGTCGCGAAACGCCAGGGTCTGCAAGCCGTGGGTGTCTACCGCATCGGAAATAATCCCCAGCTCGGCGGTGCCCTGGCGCAAGGCGTGGGTGATGCGCAGGCTGGGCAATTCTTGCAGGTCGATATCGAGGTTGGGGTGCTCGCGCAAAAACTGAGCGAGCAGTTCAGGCAGGTACTCGCTTAGAGCGGTGGTATTGCACAGCAGGCGTACCTGGCCTTTGACGCCATTGGCGTATTCGGCCAGGTCTTGCTGCAGATGGTCGGCCTGCTGCAACAGCAGGCGAGCATGCCGCGCCAGGGCTTTGCCCGCGGGTGTTGGGGTTACGCCACGGCGGCCGCGCTCGAGAAACGCGATGCCCAGTGAAGACTCCATGGCTCGGATGCGTGCGCTGGCGGCAGCCAGGGACAGGTGGCTGCGGGCCGCGCCGGCGGTGATATTGCCGGAGTCCAGGATGTGCAGGTAGAGGCGCAGGTCGATGAGGTCAAAGTGCATTAAGTTTTCCAGTGACTGGAAGGGCCTCATCGCAGGCAAGTCAGCTCCCACACTTGAATGTATTCACAATTCCAAATGTGGGAGCTGGCTTGCCTGCGATAGCGTCATCAGCCTCACACAAAACAAGAGGCTGGCTCAGTATATGGCGAATTTTCAGCCACTCTCCAGCCCTGCACAATCGGTGCATGAATACCTTCCTCGCGTTCTACCAAAACCTCGGCCCCGCCCTCACAGCGCTGGTCATCACCACCTTCCTGCTGGCCGGTACGGTGAAGGGCGTCATCGGCCTGGGCTTGCCCACTGTAGCCATGGGCATGCTTGGCCTGGCTATGCTGCCGGCGCAGGCTGCGGTATTGCTGATCATTCCTTCGACGGTGACCAACCTCTGGCAACTGTCCTTTGGCGGGCACTTGGGTGCCTTGCTCAAACGCCTGTGGCCGATGCTGTTGCTGATCTTCCTCGGCACCGGGCTGGGCACCTTGTGGCTGGGCATGGGTAGCGGACCTTGGGTGGTGCGTGCCCTGGGCGCGGCTTTACTGGTGTATGCGCTGAGCGGGTTATTCCTGCCAACCTTCAAGGTTGCGCCTCGAACCGAGCGCTGGCTGGGCCCCTTGTGCGGGGTGATCACCGGCATCATTACCTCGGCCACCGGTGTCTTCGTGATCCCGGCGGTGCCGTACCTGCAAGCGCTGGGCTTGAGCCGTGATCAGTTGGTGCAGGCGCTGGGGCTGTCGTTCACCGTGTCGACGTTGGCACTTGCCGCCGGGCTGGCCTGGCGCGGGGCACTGGGCGGCGGTGAAATGGGCACGTCATTGCTGGCGTTGGTGCCGGCATTGCTGGGGATGTGGCTGGGTCAGGTGGTGCGCCGACGCATCAGTGCGCTGTGGTTCAAACGTGGATTTTTCACCGGCATGGCGTTGCTGGGAGGCCATTTGTTGCTGGCTGGTTAATAATGGCCGTGCCTGTGTCAGCCGACAAATCAAGGACCGCCCGTGAAAGCCCGTTCCGATGAGCTACAGATCTTCGTCAGCGTGATTGAATGCGGCTCGATTTCGGCCGCCGCCGAAAAGGTCGGGCAAACGCCATCGGCAGTCAGCCGCACCTTGTCGCGCCTGGAAGCCAAGCTCGACACCACCTTGATCAACCGCACCACGCGGCGCATGGACCTGACCGAGGAGGGCAAGTACTTCTTCGAGCAGGCCAAGCTGATCCTGGCGCAGATGGATGAGCTGGAAGAGCGCCTGTCATCGCGCCAGAAAAACCCGGCCGGCCGCCTGCGTATCAATGCCGCCGTGCCGTTCATGTTGCATGGGGTCGTGCCGTACATCGCCGAATTTCGCAGCCTCTACCCGGATATCCAGTTGGAGCTCAACAGCGATGATTTGATCATCGACCTGCTGGAGCAAAGCACCGACATCGCCATTCGCATCGGCGCTCTTGCCGACTCGACCCTGCATGCGCGTTTCCTGGGCAGCACGCCGCTGCATGTCCTTGCCAGCCCCGGCTACCTCAAGCAATACGGCACGCCGACGACCGTTGCCGAGTTGGCTGATCACACCTTGCTGGGCTTCACCCACACCGAGACCCTCAATCACTGGCCGCTGCGTCACGGCGAAGGTGACCGCTGGCTGATCCAGCCCGGCGTCAGCGCCTCCAGTGGCGAAACCGTGCGCCAATTAGCGCTGCAGGGGCAGGGCATTTGTTGCCTTTCGAATTTCATGACCGTCGCTGACATCGACGCCGGCCGCCTGGTGCCCATGTTGGAGGCGTTCAACAGCGGTTATCGCCAGCCGATCCACGCGGTGTTCTATCGCAACTCGCAATTGGCACTACGCATCCAGTGCTTCCTGGACTTTATTCAGGCCAAGCTGGCGCGGTATGCGCGCTGATTCGTGACCTGGGCGCAAGAGTGAATTGGGCCGCACGGGCTTATTCGGCAGTAGTGGGGGCTGGATACTGGGCGCATCACTTACCCAGTCAGGAGCAACCTCCATGAATGTATTCGTTACCGGTGCAGCAGGGTTTATCGGCGGTTCGATCGCCACCGGCCTGGTCAACGCCGGCCATCACGTCACCGGCCTGGTGCGCAGCGCCGAACAAGCCGCTGAACTGACCGCGCTGGGCATCACGCCGGTGATCGGCACCCTCGACGACGCAGCCGTATTGACCGAGCAGGCGCAGACTGCCGATGCGGTGATCAACGCCGCCAGCAGCGACCACCGAGGCGCCGTGCAAACTTTGCTGGCCGCCTTGAAAGGCTCGAACAAGCCGTTCCTGCATACCAGCGGGTCGAGCATCGTCGGCGATGCGTCGGGCGGTAAAGCCAGTGAAGTCATCTACTTTGAAGACAACCTGCCTGAGCCGACCGTCGACAAGGCTGCCCGCGTGGCGATCGACAACCTGATCCTCGCGGCGGCCAATGACGGCGTGAATTCGGCGGTGATCTGCAACACCCTGATCTACGGCCACAGCCTGGGCGTGAAGCGTGACAGCGTGCAATTGCCGCGCTTGCTCAAGCAGGCGCGCAAAAGTGGGGTAGTGCGCCATGTGGGCAGCGGGCAGAACATCTGGTCCAACGTGCATATTGAAGATGTGGTCGCCCTGTATCTGCTGGCGCTGACCAAAAACGTCCCGGGTACGTTCTACTTTGTGGAAAGCAGCGAAGCAGCATTCATCGACATGACCACGGCGATTGCCCAAGCGCTGAACCTGGGCAAACCACAGGATTGGCCATTGGCCGAGGCTGAGGCCGAGTGGGGCTATGAAATGGCCAACTATGGCTTGGGCTCCAATAGCCGAGTGCGCGGCAAACACGCCCGTGAACTGTTGGGGTGGACGCCAAAGCGCACCTCGGTGGTGGAGTGGATTCGCAACGAGATGGTGTGATGTTTGCTTAGCACCGCAGTGCGGTCATCGCAGGCAAGCCAGCTCCCACACTTGAATGTATTCACAANTCCAAATGTGGGAGCTGGCTTGCCTGCGAAAGGGGCGGCTCGGTACATCAGACCTGACACTTCACTAGCCCCACCCGCCGCAATTCCGTACCATCCCCCGCCTAATTCCCCGCAATTCCCTGGTACTCCATGAACCTCACCCGTCTGCGCGCCGACGCCTTGGCCGGCCTCACCACGTCTTTCGCCTTGCTGCCCGAATGCATCGCCTTTGCGCTGGTGGCTCATCTCAACCCGCTGATGGGCCTCTACGGTGCTTTCATCATTTGCACCCTCACCGCGTTGTTCGGCGGCCGCCCGGGCATGGTCTCGGGCGCCGCCGGTTCGATGGCGGTGGTGATCGTCGCGCTGGTGGTGCAACACGGCGTGGAGTATTTGCTGGCGACGGTACTGCTGGGCGGGTTGATCATGGTCGCTTTCGGCCTGCTGCGCCTGGGCAAGCTGGTGCGCATGGTGCCGCATTCGGTGATGCTCGGCTTCGTCAACGGCCTGGCGATCATCATTGCGCTGGCGCAACTGGAGCATTTCAAGAGCGGTGAAACCTGGCTCAGCGGCAGGCCGTTGTACGTGATGGCCGGGTTGGTGGCGGCAACCATGGCCATTGTGTATCTGTTGCCTCGTCTGACCCGTGCTGTACCGCCCGCGCTGGTGGCGATTCTCGGTGTGGGCCTGGCGGTGTACCTGCTTGGCCTGCCGACCCGCACCTTGGGCGATATGGCGCACATCGCCGGTGGCTTGCCGACTTTCGCCCTGCCGCAGATCCCCTGGACCCTGGAAACCCTCGGTATCATTGCGCCCTACGCGTTTTTGATGGCGATGGTTGGCCTGTTGGAAACCTTGCTGACCCTCAACCTCACCGACGAAATCACCGAGACCCGTGGTTATCCTGACCGCGAAAGCGTGGCCCTGGGCGCGGCGAATATGGTCTCGGGCCTGTTTGGCGGCATGGGGGGGTGCGCGATGATCGGGCAAACCGTGATCAACCTCAGCTCCGGCGGGCGTGGGCGCTTCTCCGGGGTGTTTGCCGGGGTGATGATTCTATTGTTCATTCTGTTTCTGTCGCCACTGATCGAGCGGATCCCGCTGGCGGCGTTGGTGGGCGTGATGTTCGTGGTGTCGCAACAGACCTTCGCCTGGGCGTCGTTGCGGGTGATCAACAAGGTGCCGCTCAATGATGTGCTGGTGATCATGGCGGTGACGATCATTACGGTGTTCACCGATCTGGCCACCGCCGTACTGTGCGGTATCGTCATCGCCGCGCTGAACTTCGCCTGGCAGCAGGCGCGGGAACTGTACGCCGATGAACACCTGGAGGCCGATGGCAGCAAGCTCTATCGGCTGCATGGCACGTTGTTCTTCGCCTCGACCACGCCGTTTTTGAATCAGTTCGACCCGGCCAACGACCCGGCCCAGGTCACACTGGATTGCCGTCACCTGAGCTTTGTCGACTATTCGGCGATTGCCGCCCTGATGACCCTGCGCGAGCGCTACACCAAGGCTGGCAAGCACCTGCGGGTGCTGCATTTATCCGAGCGCTGCAAAAAACTGCTCAAGCGCGCCAAGGTTCATCACGACTGATTGAGCCCCTGTGGCGAGGGAGCTTGCTCCCGCTGGCGTGCGAAGCGCGCCCAGGATTTTGGGGCCGCTGCGCAGCCCAGCGGGAGCAAGCTCCCTCGCCACAGGGGGAGAGCTGTAGCAGTTACGGGCCGACCAGGTCTTCCAGCTCCTGGGCGCGGGTCTGGGTCATGTCCAGCACGCAGCCTGAGCCGTTTACCTGATCAATCGTGCCGCCGGTGGCGCTGCCTGCGAAGGCGCAGTTGGCGTCGCGGTATTTGATCCACAGGCGCTGCAGGTCTTGCAGTTGCTGTTTGCGCGGCCCTTCCTGGGCGGCGAGGGCGGTCTTGTAGGCGCGGTTCAGGCGGTCGTCCTGCACCTTGGTTTGCCGGGCGTTGCAATTGACCATGTCTGCGGTGGTATTGGCGCTGTCCATGCATTTTTTCAAGGCAGGGTTGTCGGCGGCATAAGCGCTGCTGCACAAGAGCAGGACGCTGGCGGCAATTGTGGTGCGAATCATGAGCGGGTTCCTGGGCAATGGATGCGCATTCTATGACTCAAGGGCAGCGACTGAGTTTCCGCCTTCTCTGATCTTCATGTAAGAACACCCCCCGAATTTTCATCCACCCATGTCGGGCATATCCCCAAGCGACAGCGCTTATCCGTGGGCGAAAATTACTTTCATGAAAATTGAAAATGCTCCTCGGGAATGATTTATGAGTTTCACAACCAATTCGACGTGACCCTTTCCGAGGAGTACCGCATGGCCGCATCACCGGGCTTCGGGCTGTTGGCATACGCTGCCATCGCCATCATTGCATTGATCGTGCTGATCGCACGCTACCGACTCAACCCCTTTATCGTGATTACCCTGGTGTCCATCGGCCTGGCGCTGATGGCCGGGATGCCGGCGGACACCATCATGGGCTCGTACGAGGCGGGTGTCGGCAAGACCCTGGGGCATATCGCCCTGGTGGTGGCGCTGGGCACCATGCTCGGCAAGATGATGGCCGAGTCGGGCGGCGCTGAGCAGGTGGCGCGCACGCTGATCAACCGCTTCGGTGAGCGCAATGCCCACTGGGCGATGGTGTGTATCGCGTTCCTTGTGGGGCTGCCGCTGTTTTTCGAAGTCGGCTTTGTGTTGCTGGTGCCGATTGCCTTTACCGTGGCGCGACGCGTGGGCGTGTCGATCCTGATGGTCGGGCTGCCGATGGTCGCCGGCCTGTCGGTGGTGCATGCGTTGGTGCCGCCGCACCCGGCGGCAATGATGGCGGTGCTGGCCTATAACGCCTCGGTCGGGCAGACGGTGCTGTATGCGATTTTGATTGGTATCCCCACGGCGATTATCGCGGGTCCCGTCTACGCCAAGTTCATCGTGCCGCACATCCATTTGCCGGCGCAAAACCCGCTGGAGCGCCAGTTCATCGAGCGTGAACCGCGTACACGCCTGCCCAGCTTTGCGCTGACCATGGGCACCATCCTGTTGCCGGTGGTGCTGATGATGATCGGCGGCTGGGCCAACGTGATTTCTACGCCGGGCAGCGGTTTCAACCAGTTCCTGTTGTTTATCGGCAACTCGGTGATCGCCCTGTTGGTGGCGACCCTGGTGAGTTTCTGGACCTTGGGCCTGGCCCAGGGCTTCAACCGCGAGTCGATCCTCAAGTTCACCAACGAATGCCTGGCGCCGACCGCCAGCATTACCTTGCTGGTGGGCGCGGGCGGTGGTTTGAATCGCATCCTGGTGGACGCTGGTGTTACTCATGAAATACTTGGCCTGGCCCATGCGTTCCAGTTGTCGCCGCTGGTGATGGGCTGGCTGTTCGCCGCGTTGATGCGTGTCGCCACCGGCTCGGCCACGGTGGCCATGACCACCGCGTCCGGGGTGGTCGCGCCGGTCGCCTTGGGCCTGGGTTATCCACACCCTGAATTGCTGGTGTTGGCGACCGGTGCAGGCTCGGTGATCTTTTCCCACGTGAACGACGGCGGCTTCTGGCTGATCAAGGAATACTTCAATATGACGGTCATCCAGACCTTCAAGACCTGGACCGTACTCGAGACCCTGATTTCGCTGGTCGCCTTCGGCCTGACCTACGGTCTGTCCCTTGTGTTATGAGCCTGTAACCCGGAGCCCCCATGGACATCCTCTATCAGATCCGCGCCCGCCAGGACACTTTCAGTGCCGGCGAAGGGCGTATTGCCAAGCTGATGCTTGAGGATGTGGGCTTTGCCGCGTCCGCCAGCCTGGAGGAACTGTCGCAACGGGCTGAGGTGAGTACCGCCACCTTGTCACGCTTCGCCCGCAGCGTGGGCTGCCGTGACTTGCGCGATTTGCGCCTGCAGTTGGCCCAGGCCAGCGGCGTGGGCAGCCGCTTCCTGGACCCGGCGGGCAAGCCAGAACAGTCAGCGTTTCATCGGCAGATTCTGGGGGATATCGAGGCGACGTTGCGTCAGCACCTTTCGGGCTTCAATCAGCGCAGCTTTGGCGATGCGGTCACCCTGCTGGGCAAGGCGCGGATGATCCATGCGTTCGGCATGGGCGGGCCGTCGAGCCTGTGCAGCGATGAGTTGCAGGTGCGCCTGGTGCGTCTGGGCTATCCGATTGCCGCCAGCCACGACCCTGTGATGATGCGTGTCACGGCGGCGACCCTGGGGCCCGAACATGCCGTGATCGCCTGCTCACTCACGGGCCTGACCCCGGAGTTACTGGAGGTGGTGACGCTGGCGCGCAACTACGACGCGCGGATCATTGCCATCACCCTTGCCGATTCGCCGCTGGCGCAGTTGGCGGATGTCGTGCTGCCGCTGCAATCGGCGGAAACCAGTTTTATCTACAAGCCCACTGCGGCCCGCTACGGCATGCTGCTGGCTATCGACCTGCTCGCCACCGAGTTGGCGCTGGCCCTGCCGGACGACAACCAGGAACGCCTGCGCCGGATCAAACTGGCGCTGGACGATTACCGCGGCGGCCCTGGTAGCCTGCCGCTTGGAGATTGATATGAAGTACGACACGCTGATTCGCCAGGCGCTGATCATCGATGGCAGTAACACCCCAGGGTATGTCGCCGATGTGGGCGTGCAGGCAGGGCGCATCCGTACGATTGGCGACTTGTCCACAGCCCAGGCCGAGCAGATCATCGACGGCCATGGCCGGGTATTGGCACCGGGTTTTATCGACGTGCACACCCACGACGACACGGTAGTGATTCGCCAGCCGCAGATGCTGCCCAAGCTCAGCCAGGGCGTGACCACGGTGATTGTCGGCAACTGTGGTATCAGCGCTTCGCCGGTCAGTTTGCGCAGCGACCCGCCGGACCCGATGAACTTATTGGGCAACCGTGAGCAGTTCTGTTATCCGCGGTTCAGCGATTATCGCAACGCGGTGCAGGGCGCCCATCCGGCAGTGAACGTCGCGGCATTGATCGGTCACACGGCGCTGCGCAGCAACCATATGGACGACCTGCATCGCACCGCCACACCGTATGAAATCGCGGCCATGCGCGTGCAGTTGCAAGAGAGCCTGGAGGCCGGTGCCCTGGGGTTATCCACAGGCCTGGCCTACGCCAGCGCCTTCAACGCCAAGACCGATGAAGTGCTGCAGCTCGTTGAGGAGCTGACGGCCTACGGCGCGGTGTACACCACGCATTTGCGCAGTGAGTTCGAGCCAGTGCTGGAAGCAATGGATGAGGCGTTTCTGATCGGTCGACACGCCAGGGTGCCGGTGATCATTTCCCACCTTAAATGCGCCGGTGCCGGTAACTGGGGGCGCAGCCCGCAGCTGTTGGCGGCCCTGGAAGCAGCGGCAAAAGATCATCCGGTGGGTTGTGATTGCTACCCCTATGCCGCCAGCTCCTCGACCCTGGACCTCAAGCAGGTGACTGACGCGTTTCGCATCACCATCACTTGGTCCACACCGCACCCGCAAATGGGCGGGCGTGATTTGCAGGAGATTGCCGCCGAGTGGGGCGTTTCGCTGATGGATGCCGCCCGCCGTTTGCAACCTGCGGGGGCGGTGTACTACGGCATGGATGAGGCGGATGTACGGCGCATTCTTGCGCACCCATTGTCGATGGTGGGGTCGGATGGGTTGCCTGAAGATCCGTTTCCTCATCCGCGCTTGTGGGGCGCTTTCCCACGGGTGCTAGGGCATTTCAGCCGGGATGTCGGATTGTTCCCGTTGTACACGGCGATACACAAAATGACCGGGCTGTCGGCGGCGCGTTTCGGCTTGGCCCAAAGAGGAGAAATTCGCGAGGGGCACTGGGCTGACCTGGTGCTCTTCGACCCTGCGCGGGTGCGTGACATGGCGGATTTCAAGACGCCTCAGCGTGCGGCCGAAGGGATTGAGCGTGTGTGGGTAAACGGCGTCTTGAGCTACAGCGAAGGGCAGTCGAACACACGGCGTGCGGGTCGTTTTCTGGCGCGCAGCGGTGATTTGCGCCGAGGTTTTCAGCTTGGTGCGCGGGATGCGATCTGACAGTGCTCGGCCCGATAGCGTGTCTGAATATGGCCAATCAGCGCTTACAAAAAGCTAATTGATTGCAAAGGACGGCTCTCTAGCATGTGCAGGTCTTATTACGGAGAGCCTGTATGAACACTCAGCCTGTAAGCCCCAGCCAACTCGCTAACCGGGCCGGCAACGCCGTCATTTCATCTACCGTCACGTCGCCTGACGCCGCGGTGAATGAGGGCGTCGATGCGATGTCGGCGTTCCCTTTTCCGCGTGACACGATCAAAGGCTGGATCCAGGAAAAAGTCTGGAACCTGACCAATCAATGGATCGACCCCGACAAGGTATACCTGCATCAGTTTTCTCCTGCCAACAGTACCCACACTGGCAGCGCCGTGACCGGGTGGGAACATCGCGGAGTTCCCGAGTCGTCCATGACGCTGACCGATGCCGTGGCCAGTGATTTTTTCTCGGCGGAACGCTACGGCACGGCCGGCAAGGCTCAGGCGCTGGCGCATTTCGTGTCTTCGAATACCAGCCCGTTTTCGTTGCTGGACAGCGAAAGTGTGCCGGATTTTTTCAGCCGGCTGGGCAAGTTCATTTTCGACCGGACGGGGCCGGGATACCTCTACTCGAAAATTCACGATGACGTGCCCAACGCCGTGGAGACCTGGCGTGATCTGGACGCCGCCTATGGCCTGTACCTGGATGGGCCGGGAAGGGGCACCTACGACGCCGGCAACCAACTGCGCATGAAGCCCAGCGAGCTGTTGAACCTGGTGCGTGAGGGGGACCTGCAGAAAAAGGTGATGACCAGGCTGGACAATTTTTGGATGCAGCACGGCGACGAGTGGCGGATGCTGGCCAAGCAACAGTTCGTGATGGAGGCCCGGGCCGCGCGCGCCCTCAACCAACAAGACTCCAGCCAGGGCCTTAGCCCGCAGGCTTATGCCGAGGTGATGAAAGCGGCGGCGTCAGGTGTACCGCTCGAGGGGCCGATGTCCAAGGCCCAGTTACAGGCGCAGACGACGCCGGGTCCGGACACCAGGGTGTTTTGCTTCGACATCAATGGTTATAAGTCCAATGACATCCTGCGCTTCATCTCCAAGAGTGGTACCGAAACCCTCTATGTCCCCGGCGCAAAACCCGCGATCCAGACTTTCAAGGACCGAGCCGCCGTGGACCAGTGGGTGCTCGAACAAAGCAAGGACCCCGCCAAAGCCAAGGTGCTGGAGGAACATTTCTCGCTGCGTGATCGTCAGCAGGGCGTGTTTGGCGCCCTGAGTGCCAACGGCGTGGACGTCACCCTGGCCAAGCTGGGTGCAGGCACCCAGGCAGCGAATGACAGTGTTATCGATACTTTGAATTATCCAATCGGCGGGGACGTGTTTTCCTTCATGGCCAGCCAGACACGCCAACGCATCGACAATGATGCAGACACCGAAATGAAATCCAACGCCGAAGTGCGCAAGGACGACGCACTGGCTCTGTTGCAAGCCGGCAACGCAATATTCTCCATCCCCATGGCCTTGCTCGGGCCTATTGGTCTGGCGCTAGGCGCCGTCTCTTACACGGCACAGGTAGGAATGGAAATCGACCAGGCCGTGGAGGGTGACACTCAGGCCGAGCGCAAGAATGGGCTGCATTCGGCGGTGATGGACGTCGCGACGATGGCTTTTTTTCACGCCCTCGGCAAAGCCGGTCCTTCCACGGCCGACCCTTCTGTCGAGTCCGGCGCTCAACCGGCGACGGCGCAAAAACCGTTTTTCAACTATCGCCGCGTGAACGGGCAGATCGGTGTGCTGATGAGTCCGACCGAACCTGCGCGGCTACCCGAAAAACCAGCAAACGGGTTGAATCCTGCGTGGGACCCATCCATGGAGATTTACCTGCAAGGGGGGGCCAAGCGTCCCTCAGTGCAGCCCCGTTATGAGATCGTCGAGGAGGGCCCGTCTACGGCGAAGAAGCCCAAACTCGAGAACTCGGAAAACGAACTGTCGGAGAATGAGGAGTCGCCGTCTTCGGTGGTTTCCGATGCCACGTCCTCCGGGGATTACGAGCCGTACGACGATAGCAACGTGCTCAAGGTCAATCCGTTCAAGGCCGGCGTCCAGGTGCCTGATGGTGGGTATTTCAACAGTCGAGGCATGATTGAACGTACCGATATACCCAAGTTGTACCGCGTCGAAAAGGCGGATCGCGTAGAGCGTCGCGGTGATCCGGCAAATTATGGTTTCCGGGACTCAAACTTCTTTTCCGGGCCTGCAAAAATGATGGACGGCAATGTCGTGATGGCGTCTCGCTCAAAGGCGGCGGCGATACATTTTGGTGATACTGCACTCGGCGGCAAGTACCACCTTTACGAAATCGACAGTCGCGGTGTTCCCGTCGTCTCTTTCAACGAAAATATCGAGGTAAACCCGCAGTTCGTCGAGGCTCGCCAGTGTGTGGCGCCTGGCACCATCGAGCGGATGCGCAAGTCGGGCCACTTGAATCAGTTTGAAGAAAGTTCCTATGAGTTCGATGAAGTGCATGTGGACAATGATCAACTGTCGAGCGCAAGGATCAGGGAAATTCACCATCATTGAGCGTGTTCACTTTGAGCGCTTGCTGAGCTAGGGTGGTCGCTCGCCAGCAACGAGCGACCGGCACTTGGAGAGTTAAATGCACTTAGGAAAAGTCACCCCCATCCTGCGGATTTTCGACGAGGCCAAGGCGTTGGAGTTCTACGTCGATTTCCTGGGGTTCAAGGTCGATTGGCAGCATCGCTTCGAGGCGAATTTTCCGTTGTACGTGCAAGTGTCGCTGGGGGAGTGTGTGCTGCACTTATCCGAGCATCATGGCGATGCTTCGCCAGGGGCGGCTGTGCGGGTCCAGGCCCAAGGGGTCGATGCGTATCAGCAGCAATTGCTGGGCAAGGAATACCGGTATGCCAAGCCTGGGGTGGAAGACACGCCGTGGGGGACGCGGGAGATGAGCATCAGAGACCCGTTTGGGAATCGATTGGTGTTTGTTGAGGAGAGCGAGGGCTGATTCTCCCATTGGCCTGTTCGCAGGTAAGGCCCTTGTGGCGAGGGAGCAAGCTCCCTCGCCACCATGGTTGTGGTGCTACACCCGGAAATGACTGACCATCTGCTGCAACTGGCTACCCAGGCGTGCCAGTTCAACACTCGACTTGGCTGTCTCATCACTGGCCGTAGCGGTCTGCTCAGACACGTCACGCACGTTCACGATACTGCGGCTGATCTCTTCCGCCACGGCGCTCTGTTGTTCGGCGGCTGCGGCAATCTGCTGGTTCATCGACTGGATATTCGACACGGTGCGGGTGATGTTTTCCAAGGATACCCCGGCCTTGCGCGTCAGTTCGACGCTGCTGTCGGTGAGGCTGCGGCTGTTGTTCATCACGCTGGCGACTTGTTGGGTGCCGTTCTGTAAGCCGGCCACCAGGCCTTCGATTTCCTCGGTGGACTTCTGTGTACGCTGCGCCAGGCCACGCACTTCGTCGGCGACCACCGCAAACCCACGGCCGGCTTCTCCGGCACGCGCAGCTTCAATGGCGGCGTTAAGTGCCAGCAGGTTGGTCTGTTCGGCCACGGCCTTGATCACGTCCATCACGCTGCCGATCTTGTTGCTCTCTTGTTGCAGGTGCGTCATGGCGTCGGTGGAGCGCGCCACTTCGGCCGCCAGGCGTTCGATCTGGGCGATGGCTTCAGCCACCACTTTATCGCCTTCGCGGGCCTGGCCGTCAGCGTCGGAAGCGGCTTGGGAAGCCTGTTCGGCATTGCGCGCAACTTCCTGCACGGTGGCGGTCATTTCATGCATGGCGGTGGCGACCTGATCGGTCTCGATCTTCTGGCTGTTCACGCCGGCGCTGGTTTGCTCGGTCACGGCTGACAACTCTTCGGCGGCGCTGGCGATCTGAGTGACGCCGTCGCGAATGCCGCTGATCAGCTCGCGCAGGGTGGTGCCCATGCGCTGGATGCCTTGCTGCAACACGCCCAGTTCGTCGCGACGGGTCACCTGGATATTGTGGCTCAAGTCGCCCGAAGCGATGCGCTCCACCACGGCCAGGGTGTCCTGGATCGGGCGGGTGATCTGGCGGGTGATCACCCACGCGGCAATCACGCCGACCAACAGGGCCAGCAAGGTGCTGATCAGTTGCAGGCTGCGGGCCTGGGTGCTTTCGGCGTCGCGACGTTCCAGTTGGATGTCGTACAGCTTGTCGCTGATCGTCACGATGTCGGCGCCCTGGGTGGTCATTTCGGCACGGGCGGTGACGATATTGGCATTGGCCGCCTTGTAGCTCTGCACGGCGCTGCGGTAGGCGCCTAGCGCGGTTTCCAGTGCGGACAATGCGCTTTGCTGGCCAGTACCGAAGGCAACGCTGAGGCCTTTCAAACCGGCGACAGCTTTTTCCAGCTGTGTAGCCGCGCGGGCTTCGGTTTCTGCGTTGGGGCTATTGGTATAGCCGCGCACTTCGTAGCGAGCCTGCATGAATTCGTTCTTGGCCTGGGTCACGGCCAGGAACTGCGTGAAGCGTTCCGGGCTGTCGGATGACTGCTGCACACTGGTTTCCAGCGCATTGATTTGCGCGTTGGCAATGTCGGCCTTGGCGCCCATGACATCGCGCGCAGCGTTGCCATTGCGGTAGGCCTCGCGCATTTTGTTCAGGGACTGGCGGTAAGCGGTAATGACGGCTTTCTGCTCATTGAGCAGCTTGAGGTTTTCCGGGCTCTTGAAGCTGTCGAGCAGCTTCTGTTGCTGGGCGGCGAAGGCATCGAGGCTGGTCTGCACGTTCTGCGCCACAGCTTCGTCGCCATTGGCCAGCATGTATTGCAAGCGCACGATACGCAGCTTGGTCAGCGAGGCATTGAGCTGGGTGATGTCGCTCATCCAATTGCTACGGTCGATCAAGCCGCCCAGGCTGGTCCAGCCAGTGAGTGCCAGGATCGAGGTGAGGACCAGCACCAGGCCGAAGCCCAGGCCGAGTTTGAGATTGACGCTGATGTTACCGAACCAGCTGTTCATCGAAAGCTCCTTGAAGAGTGATGTCTGTCTGCTGGACGGTGTGTTTTTGTTTGAGCCAGCCAAGATGTGTAGGGCTGTATCGGCGGGAAAGGATGATTCTGAAATACTTTTATTGTTCGTCGACGAAGGGTCGCCGGCGCGCAACCGCGATGCCGGGGTGGGGCTGATCACGGCCCGCTCATGTGTGCTAGTCTGCGGGCCCTTTTAGTTCTGGGCGGCGCGGGAAACCGTGGCGTCCTACAGCGGAGCCTCTTCATGTCCGAAGTTAATCTGTCCACCGACGAAACCCGCGTCAGCTACGGTATCGGCCGTCAGTTGGGCGACCAACTGCGCGACAACCCGCCACCGGGCGTCAGCCTGGACGCGATCCTGGCCGGCCTGACCGACGCATTCGCAGGCTCGCCAAGCCGTGTTGACCAAGAGCAAATGGCGGCCAGCTTCAAGGTGATCCGCGAAATCATGCAAGCCGAAGCCGCTGCCAAGGCTGAAGCTGCAGCGGGCGCTGGCCTGGCTTTCCTGGCAGAAAACGCCAAGCGTGATGGCATCACCACCCTGGCTTCCGGCCTGCAATTTGAAGTGCTGACGGCCGGTACCGGCGCCAAGCCGACCCGTGAAGACCAAGTGCGTACTCACTACCACGGCACCCTGATCGACGGCACTGTGTTCGACAGCTCCTACGAGCGCGGCCAGCCTGCAGAATTCCCGGTGGGTGGCGTGATCGCCGGCTGGACCGAAGCCCTGCAACTGATGAATGCCGGCAGCAAATGGCGCCTGTACGTGCCGAGCGAACTGGCTTACGGCGCTCAAGGCGTTGGCAGCATCCCGCCGCACAGCGTTCTGGTATTCGACGTCGAGCTGCTCGACGTTCTGTAAGGCCTGCTGGTTACCTGTTGGGACGAACGCGTTCGCCCCAACAGGTATTTGCCAGTTTCTTCATGGATGGAACTTGCCATTCAAGTCGGTCGCCGGGCGCAACGCTCGTGCATAGCAGAACAGAAACAGATTCCTCACCACTTCCTTCAGCACACCAGGCTCACTGGAACTCAGGCCATTCACGTCCAGATCGCCTTGGTCCTGCAGCTCGTTCAGCGCTTCTTCCTCAAGCACCGCACAGACTTCACCGGTTTCCCGATGCAGGATTCGCAGGTAAGGGTGGGGGCGATCCAGCCAGGCATCTATCAAATAAGTCATGGTCGTTCTCCTTGATGGGTTTTTCTGTGTGGGTATTGCGTTCGATCAACGCAGAGGGCGAAACGCCATCCCGCGGCGGGCGCGGGATGGAATGCAGCAGGTTCAGACTTTGCGCACGAACTCGGACTTGAGTTTCATCGGGCCGATCCCGTCGATCTTGCAGTCGATATCGTGGTCGCCGTCGCACAGGCGGATGTTCTTGACTTTGGTGCCGACCTTGACCACCAGGGAAGTGCCCTTGACCTTGAGGTCCTTGATCACGGTGATGGTGTCGCCATCCTGCAGGACGTTGCCCACAGAGTCTTTCTTCAGGGTCTCATCGCCGACCACTTCGGCCTCGCCGTTGGCGGACCACTCATGGGCGCATTCCGGGCAGACCAGTTGGGCGCCGTCTTCGTAGGTGTATTCGGAATTGCATTTTGGGCAGGGTGGCAACGTGCTCACTAAAGCTCCTAGAAAGTCAGGGATGGCTAAAAGTCGCACATTATATAGGGTTTTAAACGCGGGTGGGGCTGGACTCGTCCTAATGTGGGAGCTGGCTTGCCTGCGATAGCGGCNCCGTCATCGCAGGCAAGCCAGCTCCCACATTAAACAGCGCGGAATCAGTGAGTACGGGCGACCGCAAACTCACTCAGCTCAACCAGGGCATCCCGGTATTCACTGGCCGGTAGCGCTTCCAGGCATGTGATCGCCCGCGCCACGTAGTCACGCGCCAGTTGCGCGGTGTACTCCAGGGCGCCCGAGGCTTCTACGGCGGCACGGATGGCTTCCAGGTCTTCGATCCCGCCTTTCTGGATCGCCTTGCGCACCAGGGCAGCCTGTTCCGGCGTGCCTTCGCGCATGGTGTAGATCAGCGGCAAGGTCGGCTTGCCCTCGGCCAGGTCGTCACCGACGTTCTTGCCCAGGGTTTCAGCGTCGCCCTTGTAGTCGAGCAGGTCATCCACCAGTTGGAACGCCACGCCCAGGTGATCACCGAACGTGCGCAGGGCCTCGGCCTGTTCGGCGGTGGCGCCACACAGCGCGGCTGCACTGTGGGTAGAGGCTTCGAAGAGCATCGCGGTTTTGCCGCGAATCACTTCCATATAGGTTTCTTCAGTGGTGCTGGCATCGCGGACTTTGGACAGTTGCAACACTTCGCCTTCGGCGATGATGCGTGTGGCCTGTGAAAGAATCTTCATCACGGGCATCGAGCCCAGTTCCACCATCATTTCGAACGAGCGCGAATACAGGAAGTCGCCCACCAACACGCTGGGCGCATTGCCCCACATCGCGTTTGCGGTCTCGCGACCACGGCGCATACCGGACATGTCGACCACGTCGTCATGCAGCAGGGTGGCGGTGTGCAGGAATTCGATCGTGGCGGCCAGTAGGCGCAGGTCATCGCCTTGACGGCCCAGGGCCTTGCCGCACAGCAACACTAATAAAGGACGCAGGCGTTTGCCGCCCGCCGACGTAATGTAGTCGCCAATTTTGGAGACCAGCGGCACTTTAGACGTCAGCTGCTGCTTGATGATGCCGTCGACGGCGCTAAAATCGTCCGCGACCGCGCGGTAGAAAGCTTGGGGTTGCATCAGCGACAGTCGCTCCAGAAGGGTTGCGCGGCATGCTAGGACCCTGACCCCCGGGTGTCAAGGCGCGATAGACGGCCCCTTGCAAGCCTCCCATAGCTTGCGTACAATCGCGCACCCTGAACTTCCTGGGCAGCACCTGCCTTACGCAATTGCATTCGGGACGTCCATCCCATGCAGCCATGCCAGCCAATACCTCTTCTTATAAAGCGCTGGGTGAGCAGGATTATCGGAGAAATACCATGTCGTACGCAGTAATTGTTACTGGTGGCAAGCAATACAAAGTCGCCCCAGGTGAATACCTGAAGATCGAGAAACTGGAAGTCGCTACTGGCGAATCCGTTACTTTTGATCGCGTTCTGTTGGTCGCCAATGGCGATGACGTGAACATCGGCGCTCCAGTTGTTGCTGGCGCTACCGTTGTGGCTGAAGTGATCTCCCAAGGTCGTCACGATAAAGTCCGCATCATCAAGTTCCGTCGTCGTAAGCACCACATGAAGCGTATGGGCCACCGCCAGTGGTACACCGAGATCAAAATCACCGGTATTCAGGCTTAATTTCAGCCTAATTCCTCACTAGGAGAATTGACTCATGGCACACAAAAAAGCTGGTGGTAGTACCCGTAACGGTCGCGACTCAGAAGCCAAACGCCTTGGCGTGAAGATGTATGGCGGCCAGAAAATCATTCCGGGCAACATCATCGTGCGTCAGCGCGGCACCCAATTCCACGCCGGTTACGGTGTTGGCATGGGTAAAGATCACACCCTCTTCGCTAAAATCGAAGGCGTGATCAAGTTCGAAGTAAAGGGCGCGTTCAACCGCCGTTACGTGAGCGTTGTCGCAGCTTAATTGCGAGATCGCTGGAAAAGCCCTGTCTTGCGACGGGGCTTTTTCGTTTGTGGAGTGAGTCTCTTGCAAAGCTGTTTGTGATGATCTCAGGCGCAGGTTTGCGGTCGCTGATTGAGGTCGCTGCGCTCATTTTTGCAAGAGTCTTATGTCTTGGTTTCTTAAGCTCGTCCATGCGGCGAGAGGCGTTTTGTTATGAAGTTCGTTGATGAAGTTTCCATCCGAGTAAAAGCAGGCGACGGCGGTAACGGTTGCATGAGTTTCCGTCGCGAAAAATTCATCGAAAACGGTGGTCCAAACGGCGGTGACGGCGGTGACGGCGGTTCCATCTACATGATGGCCGACGAAAACCTCAACACCCTGGTCGACTACCGTTACACCCGGCACTTCGATGCCGAGCGTGGCTCCAACGGCGGCAGCACCGACTGCACCGGTAAAAAAGGTGAAGATCTGGTACTGCGCGTACCGGTCGGCACCACGATCATCGACTCTGCGACCCAGGAAGTGATTGGCGACCTGACCAAGGCCGGCCAGAAGCTGATGGTTGTGCAGGGCGGTTGGCACGGTCTGGGTAACACCCGATTCAAGTCCAGTACCAACCGTGCACCGCGCCAGACCACGCCGGGCAAGCCGGGCGAGCAGCGCGACCTGAAGCTGGAAATGAAAGTACTTGCCGACGTGGGCCTGTTGGGCCTGCCGAACGCGGGTAAAAGTACCTTCATTCGCTCGGTGTCGGCTGCCAAGCCGAAAGTCGCCGACTACCCGTTCACCACCCTGGTGCCAAACCTGGGTGTGGTCAGCGTCGACCGCTGGAAGAGCTTCGTGGTTGCCGACATTCCCGGCTTGATCGAAGGCGCTTCCGACGGTGCTGGCCTGGGCATCCGCTTCCTCAAGCACTTGTCCCGCACCCGTTTGCTGCTGCACCTCGTCGACATGGCACCGCTGGATGACACCAGTGCTGCCGATGCCGCCGAAGTCATCGTCAGCGAGCTGACCAAGTTCAGCCCGGCCTTGGCCGAGCGCGATCGCTGGTTGGTACTGAACAAGTGCGACCAGATTCTGGAAGAAGAGCACGAAGAGCGCGTCAAGGAGATCGTTGATCGCCTGGAGTGGGAAGGTCCTGTCTACGTCATCTCGGCCATCGCCAAAGAAGGCACCGAGCGCCTGACCCGCGACATCATGCGTTACCTGGAAGACCGTGCCGACCGCCTGGCGGCCGACCCGGTGTACAAGGCCGAACTCGCCGAACTCGACCAGCAGATCGAAGACGAAGCCCGTGCCCAGTTGCAGGCCCTGGACGACCAGCGCGCCCTGCGCCGCAGCGGCGTGAAGTCCGTCCACGACATCGGCGACGATGATTGGGACGAAGAAGACGTGGATGATGAGGACGGTCCGGAAATCATTTACGTGCGTGACTGATCCGTTGCGATAAACTTGAACGCCGCTCTCTGGAGCGGCGTTTTGGTATCCGGGTATAACGTTATGGGCAGCGCTGGGTCGCGCGGCCCTCACTCTAAGGTTGAAGATGATGCGGAGCAAAGTGACAGGTGCGCAGCGCTGGGTCGTGAAAATCGGCAGTGCGCTGTTGACGGCGGATGGCAAAGGTCTGGATCGCGCAGCCATGAGCGTCTGGGTCGAGCAGATGGTGGCCTTGCATGAAGCAGGCGTTGAGTTGGTGCTGGTGTCGTCCGGAGCGGTTGCCGCCGGGATGAGCCGCCTCGGCTGGACCGCGCGACCCAGCGCGATGCATGAACTGCAAGCCGCTGCCGCCATCGGCCAGATGGGCCTGGTGCAAGCCTGGGAGTCCAGCTTTGCCGAGCACGGCCGCCACACGGCGCAGGTGTTGCTGACCCACGACGACCTGTCCGACCGCAAGCGTTACCTCAACGCCCGCAGCACCTTGCGCGCGCTGGTGGAGCTCAAGGTCATCCCGGTCATCAACGAGAACGACACTGTGGTCACCGACGAAATCCGCTTCGGTGACAACGACACCCTGGCCGCCCTGGTAGCCAACCTGGTAGAGGCTGACCTGTTGGTGATCCTCACCGACCGCGATGGCATGTTCGACGCCGACCCGCGCAACAACCCCGATGCCCAGCTTATCTATGAAGCCCGCGCCGACGACCCGGCGCTGGATGCGGTCGCCGGCAGTGTCGGTGGTGCCCTGGGCCGTGGCGGCATGCAGACCAAACTGCGCGCCGCTCGCCTGGCCGCGCGTTCCGGTGCCCACACCATCATCGTCGGCGGGCGCCTGGAGCGCGTGCTTGATCGCCTCAAGGCCGGTGAGCGCATCGGTACGCTGCTGTCGCCGGAACGCGGCATGCTGGCGGCGCGCAAGCAATGGTTGGCCGGGCACCTGCAAACCCGTGGCACGCTGGTGCTGGATGCGGGGGCCGTATCGGCCTTGTCCCAAGGCAACAAGAGCTTGCTGCCGGTGGGTGTGAAGTTGGTGCAGGGCAGCTTCCGCCGTGGCGAGATGGTGGTGTGCGTTGCGCCAGACGGTCGCGAGATTGCGCGCGGCCTGGCCAATTACAGCGCCCTGGAAGCACAGAAGATTATTGGACAATCTTCCGACGCCATTGTCGGACTCTTGGGCTATATGGCGGAACCGGAACTGGTTCACCGCGACAACCTGATCCTGGTTTAACCATAGGAAATACACGATGCGCGTGATGAAGGGATTGCTCGGCCTGCTGTTGGCCATGCCGCTGCTGGCTTCGGCCGAAGAAGTCGGCCAGGTGTCGACGGTGTTCAAGTTCGTCGGCCCCAACGACCGGATTGTGGTTGAAGCGTTTGACGACCCCAAGGTCGATGGCGTGACCTGCTACTTGTCGCGTGCCAAGACCGGCGGGGTAAAGGGCGGCCTGGGCCTGGCTGAAGACCGTGCCGAAGCCTCGATCGCTTGCCGCCAGGTGGGCCCGATCCACTTCAAGGGTGAGCTCAAGGACGGCGACGAAGTGTTCAAGGAGCGCACCTCGCTGGTATTCAAGACCATGCAGGTGGTGCGTTTCCTCGACAAGAAGCGCAACACCCTGGTGTATCTGGTCTATAGCGACCGTTTGATCGAAGGCAGCCCGCAGAATGCGGTGACGGCAATTCCGATTCTGCCCTGGCCGACCGCTCAGTAACCTGCAGGCGAGTTTTGTCACCGGCGTCTATGATTGCAGCTTTGCCGGTTGTAAGCTCCGAAGGGCTGCAATGCAAAGAACATGGGATATCTGGAGTTCGTCATGAGTGCTTTCCACGATCTGAAACTCAAAGCCCTGGACGGACAAGCGCTACCGCTGGCGCCTTTCAAGGGCCAAGTTGTGCTGGTGGTCAATGTTGCGTCCAAATGTGGTTTGACCCCGCAATACGCGGCGTTGGAAAACCTCTATCAGCAGTACAAGGACCAAGGGTTCACAGTGCTCGGCTTGCCATGCAACCAGTTTGCAGGCCAGGAGCCGGGCACCGAGGAGCAGATTCAGCAGTTCTGCAGCCTGAACTACGGCGTGACCTTTCCACTGGGCAGCAAGATCGAGGTCAACGGGCCTGATCGGCACCAGTTGTACCGTTTGCTGGCGGGCGAGGGCGCTGAATTCCCCGGGGATATCACCTGGAACTTCGAGAAATTCCTGTTGGGTAAGGATGGCCGTGTACTTGCGCGCTTCTCACCACGCACGCCCCCGGAAGACCCCTCCATCATCCAGGCCATCGAAAAAGCCTTGAGCTGACGTCAGTGAAGGCCTGATCGTTCCTACGCTTTGCGTTGATCGTTCCCACGCTCTGCGTGGGAATGCCACCCTGGGCGCTCCGCGTCCCGCTTTTACCCCTTAATCATTTAGATCAATAGTGCTACTCAGCGCTGCAGGCTCTCCATATTATCCGCATCATAAATTCACTCTCCCGTGGAGCGTTCCATGCCCGTCCAAGCCTTGTTCAAACCCTTCCAGCTCGGTGCATTGCAACTGTCGACCCGCGTGGTCATGGCGCCCATGACTCGCTCGTTCTCCCCTGGCGGCGTACCCAATTCCAAAGTCATTGAGTACTACCGCCGCCGTGCCGCTGCCGGTGTGGGCTTGATCATCACTGAAGGCACCGTGGTCGGGCACCCAGCCTCCAATGGCTACCCCAACGTGCCGCATTTCTACGGTGAAGCCGCCTTGGCTGGCTGGAAGAAAGTGGTCGATGCAGTCCACGCCGAAGGCGGCAAGATTGTCCCGCAGCTGTGGCATGTGGGCAGTGTGCGCCGTATGGGCACTGAGCCTGATGCCAGCGTGCCGGCTTATGGCCCGATGGAAAAGCTCAAGGACGGCAATGTCGTTGTGCACGGCATGACCAAACAGGACATCAACGACGTGATCAACGCCTTCGCCCAGGCCGCCAAGGATGCCCAGGCCATCGGCATGGACGGCGTGGAAATCCACGGTGCCCACGGCTACCTCGTGGACCAGTTCTTCTGGGAAGGCAGCAACCAGCGCACCGACGAATACGGTGGCAGCCTGGCCAACCGTTCGCGCTTCGCCATTGAGCTGATCCAGGCCACCCGCGCCGCTGTCGGCCCGGACTTTCCGATCATCTTGCGTTTCTCCCAGTGGAAGCAGCAGGACTACACCGCGCGCCTGGTGCAAACCCCTGAGGCGTTGGGTGAGTTTCTCAAGCCACTGTCTGACGCTGGCGTGGATATTTTCCACTGCTCCACACGTCGTTTCTGGGAGCCGGAATTTGAAGGCTCCGACCTTAACCTCGCCGGTTGGACGCGTCAGCTAACCGGTAAGCCAACCATCACGGTAGGCAGCGTGGGCCTGGATGGCGAGTTCCTGCAGTTCATGGTCAACACCGACAAAGTTGCCCAGCCTGCCAGCCTGGAGAAACTGCTGGAGCGCCTGAACAACGATGAGTTCGACCTCGTGGCAGTGGGCCGTGCCTTGCTGGTGGACCCGGATTGGGCGGTGAAGGTGCGCGAAGGGCGCGAGAGTGACATCTTGCCCTTCAGTCGTGAGGCGTTGATGACTCTGGTGTGAGCGGTAAGAGGGCGGGCACCGGTTGGCCGTCCTCGCATACCCCGCGCAACTGGCGCTCGAACTGCTCGATAATCGCCGGCCAGCCCTGACGGCTGGCATGTTGTCGGGCGTTCAAGCGCACTCTGCGCAACGTTTCGCGCTCCTCCAGCAGCCAGATGGCCGCGTCGCAAAATGCGTCTTCATCCCCAGGCATCGACAGTGCGCCGCTATAGCCATGGCGCAGATGCTGGCTCGCGGCGGCCTGGTCGTAAGCCACCACGCCCAGGCCAGACGCCATCGCTTCAAGCACCACATTGCCGAAGGTTTCGGTCAGGCTGGGGAACAGGAACAAATCCCCTGAGGCGTAATGCCTTGCCAGCTCTTCGCCGCGCTGCGTTCCGCAGAACACTGCATCGGGCAAATCGTGTTCCATCGACGAGCGCTGGGGGCCATCACCGACCACAATCAGCTTCATCCGCCGCATTGGATAGGCAGCCTGCAAGGCATCAAAGCAGCGCTTGAGCAGCCTCAGGTTCTTCTCTTGGGCCAGGCGTCCCACATGCAGCACGGCAATATCGTGGTTCTCCAACCCCCAATTTTCACGCATGGCGTTATCGCGTTTGGCCGGGTGGAACAATTGGCTGTCGACACCCCGGGATAACATATCCAGACGCTCAAAATGCCGGCGCTCCAGCTCCAGGCGCTGGCTGGCGCTCGGTACCAGGGTCAGGCTCGAGCGGTTATGAAACCAGCGCAGGTAATGGGTGACCACGCGGCTCAACAGGCTCAAGCCATACTGGTTCGAATACTGCTGAAAGTTGGTATGAAAGCCGCTGACTACGCCGATCCCCAGGCGCCGCGCAGCGCGCAGCGCCGAGAGCCCCAGCGGCCCTTCCGTGGCGATATACAGCACATCCGGGCGTTGCCGCGTCCAGCGGCGCAGCAACTTGCGCATTGACGATTGGCCCCATTGCAAGCCTGGATAGCCCGGCAGCGGCCAGCCGCGGCACAGCAGCAGTTCATCGTCGCTGGAGCGGTTTTGGTCGGCACTCTGGCGTGGGCGTACCAGCTCGACCTGATGGCCGCGTGAACGCAAACCCTCGCACAGGCGGCCAAGGGTATTGGCCACCCCGTTGATTTCCGGCGGGAAGGTTTCGGTAATGAGGGTGATGTGAAGCGAGGCTGTCGTCATGACCCACAGTGTCTGCGTGGGCCATGTCGTCATTGTGTCAGGGCGATGATGGATTTATGACTTGGCCACCGCCGGCTGCGTCATCGCCTCGGCGCCTTGCTCCCGCACCCAGAACAACGTCGCCCCGGCCACCGCCGCTGGCATCATCAACAGGTTGACCACCGGCACCAGCAGTACCAGGTAGACAATGCCGCCAAAACTCATGCTCTGCCAGCGTTTCTGGCGCAGCCACGCGAGCATTTCGTTCCAGCCCAGCTTGTGGTTGTCGGCCGGGTAGTCGATGTACTGGATCGCCATCATCCACACGCCAAACAGCAGCCACAACGGCGCTGCGATCAGGTTGACCACCGGGATGAACGACAGGATGAACAGGCCGATGGCGCGCGGCAGGAAGTAACCCAGCTTGCGCATCTCCCGCGCCAGGGTGCGCGGGACCATGGCAGCCAGCTCACCCCAACTGAACGGCGGGAAGTCGTCGGTGCCACGTACCACGACCTCGACCTTCTCGGCGAGAAACCCGTTGAACGGCGCGGCGATAATATTGGCGAGCATGGTGAAGGTGAAAAACACCATCAGCACCACCAGCACGACAAACAGCGGCCACAACAGGTAATTCAAAAAGCCTAGCCAGTGGGGCAGCGTCGGCATCAAGCTGTCGACCCACAGGCTGAACTGATGGCCGGCGAAATAGATCAATCCGACGAACAGCACCAGGTTGATCGCCAACGGCAACAGCACAAACAGGCGCAGGCCTGGGCTCAACACCAGTTTGAGGCCTTCACGCAGGTATTGCGGGCCGGAAAGAGCAGGGGCGGGCATGGGGTACTCCGAGCAAAATGGCGAACGCGCCGACCTTACCGGCTTTGCACCTGATGTGAAAGCGCGGGCAGGTAGGCGACATCCAGGGTTACAAAGGTGTCGATTAGCTTGATTGCACGCATAGAGAACACCTATGAGCTGGATTGTTATTGCGTATTTCCTTAATCTTGCCCCCCTCGATACGCTGCACCCATTATTTTTCAGGACCTGGCGAGTCAAAGCCTTCCCCAAGTGCTTCGCGGTCCTTTTTTATTCCCGCCGCCCTGTGGTCCGGGCGGTCGGTAGGAGTGAGTCATGTCTGATACCCGTCATTCCCGAGTGATTATTCTCGGTTCCGGCCCTGCCGGTTACAGCGCTGCCGTCTACGCTGCCCGAGCCAATCTCAAGCCGCTGCTGATCACCGGCATGCAGGCGGGCGGTCAGTTGACCACCACTACTGAAGTCGACAACTGGCCGGGCGATGTCCATGGCTTGACTGGCCCGGTGCTCATGGAACGCATGAAAGAGCATGCCGAGCGCTTTGAAACCGAGATCGTCTTCGACCATATCAACCAGGTCGACTTCTCGAAAAAGCCTTACAGCCTGACCGGTGACAGCGGTGTGTACACCTGCGATGCACTGATCATTGCCACTGGCGCCAGCGCGCGCTACCTGGGCCTGCCGTCGGAAGAAGCGTTCATGGGCAAGGGCGTTTCGGCCTGCGCCACTTGCGATGGTTTTTTCTACCGCAACAAGCCGGTTGCCGTGGTCGGCGGTGGCAACACGGCCGTGGAAGAGGCGCTTTACCTGGCCAACATCGCCAGCACCGTGACCCTGGTACACCGCCGCGAGACCTTCCGCGCCGAGAAGATCCTGATCGACAAGCTGCACGCCCGTGTCGCTGAAGGCAAGATCATCCTCAAGCTCAACGCCACCCTGGATGAAGTCCTGGGCGACAACATGGGTGTGACCGGTGCCCGTCTGAAAAACAACGACGGCAGTTTCGACGAGCTGAAAGTCGACGGCGTGTTCATCGCTATCGGCCACACTCCGAACACCTCACTGTTCGAAGGCGTACTGGAAGCCAAGGACGGGTACCTGGTGGTGCAGGGCGGCCGTGAAGGCAATGCAACTGCGACCAACATCGAAGGTATCTTCGCTGCCGGCGACGTGGCAGACCACGTTTACCGCCAGGCCATCACCTCGGCCGGCGCCGGTTGCATGGCGGCCCTGGATGCCGAGCGTTACCTCGACGGTTTGAAGGACGCTTCGTTCTAAACCCGTTGACTCAAAAAACCGGCGAAAGCCGGTTTTTTTATGCCTGCGATAGCGGTGTGATAGTCACCACCGCCATCGCGGGCAAGCCCGGCTCCCACATTGAGCGGGGTTGGTTATTAAATCAGCGGCGAGTCAGAGGCTGTTCAGCAAACTTCACTGCGGCCAGTCCATGGGCAATCAACGCTCGGATATTGCCATGGTCACTGCCCTCAGGCGTCGCCACCACCGACCGGTAATGCTCACCAAACGCCAGCAGTGCTTCCTTATCACTCAACCCTTCCAGCAGCGCCAAACCCAGGGTCTTGCACGACCCTTCATTCTGCCCAGCGGCATTTTCCACACCGCCGTTGATGAAGGCTTGCGGCTGGTAGTCGTAACCCGCCGCGACGAACGCCAAGGTATCGGCAAAGGCGTGTTCGCCGCTGTTGAGGCTGGCGCGCAGGGTGTTCAAATCAGTCATGAGGCTTTCCTTTGGCGAACGCGGCCTGTTGGTCTGCGTTGGCTTCTTGCTGGTATTGGGCTTTCCACTCGGCGTACGGCATGCCGTACACCACTTCACGGGCGTCATCGAGGCTGACCTCGATCTGGCGTTCGTCGGCCTCGGCCTTGTACCACTTGGACAGGCAGTTGCGGCAGAAGCCGGCGAGGTTCATCAGGTCGATATTCTGCACATCCTTGCGGCTGTCCAGGTGGGCCACCAATCGGCGAAAGGCGGCGGCTTCGAGTTCGAGGCGTTGTTGGTCGTTCATAGGGCTCACTTAGTATCAGCGGCTGGCGGCCAGAGTGATCGAAACCGACTCGGCAAAGCGCAGCGCGTGGGGCTTGTCCACTTCGACTTCGGCGTACAGCACCGATTCGTTGCTCATCACCAGGTCCAGCAATTCCTGGGTCAGGCGCTCCAGCAGGGCAAAGCGATTGCCTTCGACGTGAGCGATGATGGCCTTGGTGATGGTGCGGTAGTTCAGGGCGTGGTCGATGTCGTTGTCACGCACGGCTTCCTGGGCGGCATACAGGATGGTCAGGTTGATCAGCACATCCTGCTTGTTGAGGATTTCGTCCTCGTTGATGCCGATAAAGGTGCGCAGGCACAGGTCCTTGACCCGGATACGCGCCATGCCTGGTTGAAGTTGTGGCATTGCTACTTGCTCCGTCCAATCAGTTGCAGGAACTCCATGCGGGTGGTGTTCGACTCGCGAAAGGCGCCGAGCATCACCGAGGTGTTCATGGTTGAATTCTGTTTCTCCACGCCGCGCATCATCATGCACATGTGCTTGGCTTCGATCACCACCGCCACGCCGGCGGCCTGGGTCACGTCCTGGATGGCGTCGGCGATTTGCCGCGTGAGGTTCTCCTGGATCTGCAGGCGCCGGGCGAACATGTCGACAATGCGCGCCAGTTTTGACAGGCCCAGCACCTTGCCGGTCGGAATATAGGCCACATGGGCCTTGCCGATGAAGGGCAGCAGGTGATGCTCGCACAGCGAGTACAACTCGATGTCCTTGAGGATCACCATCTCGTCATTGTCGGATGCGAACAGCGCGCCGTTGACGATTTCCTCCAGATTCTGCTCATAGCCATGACACAGGTACTGCATGGCCTTGGCGGCACGCTTGGGCGTATCGAGCAGGCCCTCGCGCTGCGGGTCTTCGCCCAGGCCCTTGAGGATCTCGCGGTAGTGGTGGGGCAGGGATAAGGTCATACAACATCCTCGTAAACGGCTTACTTGATATGCCGCCCACCGTTGACGGTCAGGGTGGTACCGGTGACATAGGGATTGTCCAGCAGGTAACGCACGCTCTGGTAGATCACCTCGGGCCCGGGTTCGATGCCCAGGGCCGACTTGGCCAGGACCTTGGCGCGATAGGCCGCGTCATCGCCTTCGTTGAACATCACCATCGCCGGTGCGATACCGTTGACCTTGATCAGCGGCGCGAACTGTGCGGCAAACGATAACGTGAGGCTGTCGAGCCCGGCCTTGGTGGCGCAATAGGCGATGTGCTGCTGGCTGCCCTTGCGCACCACGTCATCGCTGATATGCACGATATCGGCGGGTGTCGAGCGTTGCAGCAAAGGTGAACAATGCAGGTTGATCAGGTACGGCGCAAGCATGTGCACGCTGAACATGTCGATAAAGGCACGGCTTTCGTCGCCCGGGGTTTCGGCGACCCAGGCTGAAGCGTTGTGGATGATTGCTCGCAGGCTTTGAGTATGGGTTTTGACTGCGGCAATGAAAGCCAGCACTCCGGCTTCGCTGGAGAAATCGGCAAACACGCCGATGGCACCGCGCTCACGCAGCGCCTGCACGCCGGGGCGTTCGCTGCGGTAGCTGAACATCACCGCTTGGCCTTCATCCAACAGGCGCTCGGCACAATGCAGGCCGACACGCTGGCCGGCACCGGTGATCAGGATCGGAGCGTTGGTTGCATTCATGGGAGGCTCAAGTCGCTGGCAGGCTCAAACTATACCAGCGCGCCGGCCTCCCTGTACTCAAGCGGCGGCTTCAGTGACTTTGCGAGGGGGCGAAGGGTGCAGCCAGTTCGCCAGCAGATGGGTCGACAGCGGTATAAAGAAATAAACCATCAACGGGGTCAGGGCTGCGGTGCTCACCAGTACGCGGCTGAACAGGTCCAACTCGCTGAGCAGCGGCCCCAGGCCGAAGTTGAACAGCAACGATACCGGGAAAAAAGCCAACCAGATGGCCACCGCCTGTTTCCAGCGTGGCGGGCGGGCACCCGCTGCGCCGAACCAGCCATCGATACCGCTGACACGGTGTTCCGACGGGTTGGCAAATAGCTCGCTGCCACGGCTCAGCCACGCGCTGCGCGAAGCGGAGAACTCCCATGCGTGCAGGGTTTTTTCATCGGCGAAGCGGAAGATGATCTGGAATTCATCATCATGGGGTGGTGGCGCCAGCACGCCGGAGCCCAGGTAACCGGGGAAGTCAGTCGCCAATTGCTCGCCTTCGCGCAGCCAGGCCATCAGTTCTTCGTAGCGACCTTTGGCCACGCGGCGCGCAACCATCAGGGTGACGGGTGAGGTAGACATCGTATATCTCCAAATCAGCAAGTGCGCCGAGCCGGGTAGGCGGCGCACGAACGAAGCTGCGGGGTGGTGCAGCGACGCAAAAGAACAGGCAAGGATTATTCCGGTTTTGCCCAAATACGCCAGAAACTTCGGATGGATCGCCGTAGATCTTGAATCATGCAGTTCAATCGGCGTTAAATAGGATCCAAATTCATACAAGTTTTTTGACTGCTGATGCCTGAAATCACTGCGCCTCTTCGCGAAACGACACCCGACAGCCACACTGACTGCGAGGGCCTGTTTCCGATTCGTGAAGTGGCAAGACTCACAGGCGTGAACCCGGTAACGCTACGTGCCTGGGAGCGTCGCTACGGTTTGATCCAGCCTGTACGCACCGAAAGTGGGCACAGGCTTTACTCAAGCACCGATATCGAAACCGTGCACCGCATCCTCGACTGGATCGAGCGTGGCGTAGCGGTGAGCAAAGTCGGCAAGCTTTTGGCGCGCGACCCACAGCCCAACGAGCCGGCTACAGCGTCACGCAGCGATACCGAGCTGGAGTGGCGCCAATGGCAGGCGCAACTGCGGCAGGCCATCAGTGCCTTTGATGATCGTGAGCTCGACCGGTTGTACGGCCAGATCTTCAGCGTCTATTCGACGACCGTGGTGTTCCAGGACATTTTGGTACCGCTGTGGCAGCAATTGTTACGTCACCAAGGCCGCTTTGGCCAAGCCAGCGAGTGGCTGTTCTTCGACAGTTTCCTGCGCTCGCGCGTCGCACGGTGCCTGCAAATGGCCTGTGCCTCGCCATTGCCCAGGGTGTTGCTCTCAGCCATTGCCGGAGAGTGCCGTGAGCTGGAGTTGCTGGTGGCGGGCTTGTTGATGTCGAGCGAGAAACTGGCGGTCAAGGTCCTGGGCGTTGGCCAGCCACTGGATGAGTTGACGCTGATCTGCGAGCGCACTCGGCCGCAAGCCCTGGTGCTGTTTTCCAACCATGCCCCTGGCGCAGAGTTGGCGTCACGGCTCAATCGCCTGGCCTTCACCCTCGATTGCCCGTTGTTGCTGGCTGGAGAGGCGTCAGAGCTGGCAGAACTCAGCCTGGAGGGGGCATCGATTGGTTGCCTGGGCAATGACGGGCGCTTGATGCCGCGCCGCTTGCAGCAACTGCTCAGCGGCCATCTGGAGTCTCAGGCATGAACGTGAGGATGGACCAGGCGATGCTGGTGCAGGATGAACTGGCGTAACCGTTCGATCTCATCAGCATCGCTTTGGCTCAGGCGGTAGGCGAACAGGCCGCGGGCGGTTACCCGCTCCAGCGTACCGCGCAGGGCGATGCGTTCGTAGCCGGAAGGGCTGAACCACAGGGAAAACGTCTTTGGCGGTTTGACCCGGCCACGCACCTCTACCAGCACCCCTTTGAATGACACTTCGTGCACCCACAGCGCGCTGGAGTAGCCCTTGATGTTTTCCAGCGCCACCGGCGTTTCAAGCGCCAGGCGCCACGGGCGGATCATCGGCCCATCTTCAAAAATGCTCGGTACGCCCAAGCGTAAATGCACAGCATGAAACTCATCTTCCACCAAGTGCAACGGGAAGGTGAGTTGCTGGTTGTCGAACTGCGCCTGGATGGTGACCTGGTCGTGAGCCGCTAGCCGCGTGAGCAGATCGCGAATCTGTGCGCCGCCATTAACCGTCAGGCTCGACCATGCATCCCGCAGGTTGAGCTGCGGGTTGTGTGTCATGTCCTGGATAAAATCCAGCTCGTCCTGCGTCAATAGCGTGTCGCGTTGCATTGATCTGGCTCAAGGCTGAGGCATTAAAAAGCCATTATCGCTCTAAAGACCGCATTTTTTACAGTTTGTTAAATCCACTCGTCGCCTTGAGTGCGGCGAGCTCGCTCTTGAGCTCGGCCAACTGAGCTTCCAGTTGGGCGACACGCTGTTGTGCCTTGACTTGAGTGGTGACGTCTTTCTGCACACCGACGAAATAGGTTTGCTTGTCGACCTCGTTGTACACGGTCGAAAGCGATAGCTCGTTCCAGAAAGGCGTGCCGTCCTTACGGTAGTTACGCAGGATCTCTCGGCAGGTGCCGCCGCTGTCGAGTGCATCACGAATGGCGATCAAGGCCGGTTGGTCGCGGTCGCCCGCCTGCAGGAAGCGGCAGTCCTGATAGAGGATCTCGTCCAGCGTGTAGCCAGTCATCCTTTCGAAGGCCGGGTTGACGTAGATCAGTGGTTTCTCCCGGCCTTCGCGCTCGGCAACAACGATTCCGTCGTTGGACGCATTGACGACCATTTGCAGCAGTTTGGCGTTAATCATAGAGCGGTCCATGGCCTGGTTTTGACCTTGCCAGTTTATGGCAAGTCTGGAATGTTGCACGGTGCGCACTGAAATATTGGCACGGGCTGCTAATATCCCACGCTTTCACTCAACTACAGGATCAGATTGATGAAAGTCGCCATCCTCTCCGGCTCGGTCTACGGTACGGCTGAAGAAGTCGCTCGCCACGCGGAAGAAATCCTCAAGGACGCAGGTTTCAACGCCTGGCACAACGCGCGTGCCACGCTGGCAGACGTGCAGGCCTTTGCTCCCGATGCATTCCTGGCAGTGACCTCGACCACCGGCATGGGCGAGCTGCCCGACAATCTGCAGCCTCTGTACTCAACCATCCGCGACCAACTGCCCGCCGCCTGGCGCGGCCTGCCGGGAGCGGTCATCGGCCTGGGCGACGCCAGCTATGGCGATACCTTCTGTGGCGGCGGTGAACAAATGCGCGAATTGTTCGCCGAACTGGGCATCCGCGAAGTGCAGCCGATGCTGCGCCTGGACGCCAGCGAAAGCGTCACCCCGGAAGCTGACGCCGAGCCTTGGCTGGCCGATTTGATCACCGCGCTGCGCGGTTGAACCCCAGGGAGCGCCGTTATTGACGGCGCTTGTTTGACACGTATTTGTACTATTCTCTTGACTGACTCGCTCAGTCATCAAGCTGGCTGCCAAGGAAACTCCTTGCGCCTCGGCGTCTGACTAGACTGGCTCTCACTTTAGACACCATAAGAAGTGCGCCAAGGAGGTCATTGCCATGAGCCTAGCCCCTGCACCATCGCCACAAAACGTCAAAGCCCAGGTCAGCGCCGCCGAATGGCAAACCCGCGTGGACCTCGCGGCCTGCTATCGCCTGGTGGCCATGCACGGCTGGGATGACCTGATCTTCACGCATATTTCGGCCAAGGTGCCGGGCACTGAAGATTTCCTGATCAACCCCTATGGGCTGATGTTCCATGAGATCACCGCGTCGAGCCTGGTCAAGGTTGACCAGGCCGGCAATAAGCAAATGGACAGCCCCTACGAGATCAACCCTGCGGGCTACACCATCCACAGCGCCATCCACGAAGTGCGCCACGACGTGACCTGCGTGCTGCACACCCACACCGCTGCCGGCGTGGCGGTGTGTGCGCAAAAGCAGGGTGTATTGCCCATCAGCCAGCAATCGCTGTTTGTGCTCTCCAGCCTGGGCTATCACGCCTATGAAGGCGTGGCGCTCAATCATGAGGAAAAGGCCCGGTTGCAAGCGGATCTGGGCCCGAACAATTTCCTGATGCTGCACAACCACGGCCTGCTGACCTGCGCCGGCACCATCGCCGACACCTTCCTGATGATGTTCACCTTCCAGCGCGCCTGCGAGATCCAGGTACTGGCCCAAAGCGGCGGCACCGAGTTGATAGCCATCGAGCCGCAGATTCTCGCTGGTGCCAAGGCGATGGTGGCAGCTGTCACAAAAAGCGCCCAAGGTATGGGCGGTGCGCTGGCCTGGCCGGCGCTGCTGCGCAAACTGGATAATCAGGACCCCGGGTATAAAAGCTGATGCCACTCGCCGAGATACCGCTCAGAGCCTGGCGCAAGCGCGGCCAGGACTTCGTCTTTCGTGGCCACACCGTGCGGTATTGGGTGGCCGGGCAGGGCGAGCCGTTGCTGCTGATTCATGGTTTCCCCACGGCCAGTTGGGACTGGCACTACCTGTGGCAACCCCTGGCCCAGCGCAACCTGGTGATTGCCTGCGACATGCTCGGCTTTGGCGACTCGGCCAAACCTTTGGACCACGACTATTGCCTGTTGGAACAGGCCGATCTGCAACAGGCGTTGCTTGAGCACCTGCGCGTAGAGCAGCCGGTGCATGTGTTGGCTCATGACTACGGCGACAGTGTCGCCCAGGAATTATTGGCCCGGCATTACGAGGGGCGGTTCCAGGTGGCGAGTTGTGTATTTCTCAACGGCGGGCTGTTTCCGGAAACCCATCGGCCGGCGCTGGTGCAAAAGCTGCTGCTCAGCCCGTTGGGCTGGATGATCGGTCGGGCCTGTGGGCGCAATGCCTTGGCCAGCAGTTTCAACCAGATCTTCGGCCCCCAGACGCGGCCCAGTGAAAGCGTGCTGGATGATTTCTGGAGTTTGATCAGTTGCAACGACGGCCCGCGTATCCTGCACAAACTGATCGCCTACATCCCCCAGCGCCGTCGTCTGCGCGAGCGCTGGCTCACGGCCATGCAGCGAGGCGAAGTACCTTTACGGGTGATCGACGGCGAGGTGGACCCGATTTCCGGGGCTCATATGGTCGAGCGCTATCGCCAACTGGTGCCCCAGCCCGACACGATAAGACTGGCCAATATCGGCCATTACCCGCAGATCGAGGCGCCGGTCCAGGTGCTCAAGCATTACCAGGCGTTTCGTGAGCGCATCAGCCAGCCTTCACCGCGCGCGGCCTATTCCTGAGCCTGCGCATCATCCCGCTGCCTTATCAAGCACCATTCAGCCCTGGCCGTCTTTATTGTGACCAAAGGCTGCTTGCGTGACACTCTGCCTATTCCCATTGTCGCCAGCGGAGTTCGGTATGAGTGAGTCAGTGCAGTTCCAGGATAAGGTGGTGATCGTCACCGGCGCCGGTGGTGGCTTGGGCCAGGCCCATGCGCTGCTGTTCGCCAGGCACGGGGCCAAAGTGCTGGTCAACGACCTGGGGGGGTCAACCCAAGGCGAGGGCGCCAACGCCTCGGCGGCCGACCGGGTGGTGGCGCAGATCCGCGCGGCGGGCGGCATTGCGGAAGCCAACCATGACTCCGTCACCGACGGCGACAAGATCGTACAGAACGCACTGGATGTCTTCGGCCGGGTCGACGTGGTGGTCAACAACGCCGGCATCCTGCGCGACAAGACCTTCCATAAAATGGATGACAGCGACTGGGACCTGGTTTACCGGGTGCACGTCGAAGGCGCCTACAAAGTCACCCGCGCCGCCTGGCCGCATTTGCGCGAGCAGGGTTATGGCCGGGTGATCTTCACGGCGTCGACGTCCGGTATCTACGGCAACTTCGGCCAGTCCAACTACGGCATGGCCAAGTTGGGCCTGTATGGCTTGACGCGTACCCTGGCGCTGGAAGGGCGTAAGAACAACATCCTGGTCAACGCGATTGCCCCCACCGGTGGCACACGCATGACCGAAGGGCTGATCCCGCCGCAGGTGTTCGAGCGCCTCAAGCCGGAACTGGTCAGCCCACTGGTGGTGTACCTGGGCAGTGACGCCTGTGAGGAAACCGCAGGCTTGTTTGAAGTGGGTGGCGGCTGGATCGGCAAGACCCGTTGGGAGCGCAGCCTGGGTGTGGGTTTTGATCCCGAGGCCGGTTTTTCGCCGGAGGATGTGGCCGCGCACTGGCAGCAGATCTGCGATTTCGAAGGGGCTGCGCACCCCAAGGACAATATTGAGGCGCTGAAGGAAATGATGGCCAACTTGCAGAAGTTCAGCCTCTGATCATTGCCGGTAAATCAATGAATCCC
Organism: Pseudomonas sp. 22072; assembly: GCF_052046095.1. NCBI lineage: Bacteria > Pseudomonadati > Pseudomonadota > Gammaproteobacteria > Pseudomonadales > Pseudomonadaceae > Pseudomonas > Pseudomonas sp. 22072. Next base: position 252,315 of record NZ_JBQEQE010000003.1, on the reverse strand, counting down.
ACGGGGCGTCGATGACGCCCCGTTTTATTGCAGGCATAAAAAAGGCCGCTGCATAGGCAGCGGCCGAAGTAAGACGTTGGATCAAGGAGCGACAAATCAACGTCAGTGAACACCGGGAACAGACTGATTACAGGATCAATCCGTTATAAATCAGCTTTTCTCCCCAATGCGGGAGCGGGCCGTTTGCCCTGAAAGCCAGGTAAGAATAATCGGTTGTAACAGAATGAGTAATAGCAGTTCGGGACAAGGACTGTTACCAAATCGACAATAATTGCCCGGCACCATCGATGCCTCTGATAAGCCTTCATCCATCGCATGCATGGCCCGGTCCAGCGCCCGGCCAGAGAACCCCGTCATCCTTTCGAGCGACAACACGAATACCTCCTTGGTGCGCTTATCGCCCCTCAAGGGCGGCAGTAGGGTGGAGCCTTCTGTCACTCACCGGGGAAGACGCATGACAAAAACAATAATGCGCGCCATCTTCACGCCACAGGCGCTGGCCACTGCGGTTGCGCTGGGCTGCTGTGCCCAGGCGCAGGCTGTTTCGTTCAACATCGGCGAGATCGAAGGGCAATTCGACTCCTCGCTGTCGGTCGGCGCCAGCTGGGGCATGCGCGATGCCGACAAAAGCCTGGTCGGCACGGTCAATGGCGGGACGGGCCAGGCGTCCACCGGAGATGACGGGCGCCTCAACTTCAAGAAGGGCGAGACCTTCTCCAAGATCTTCAAGGGGCTGCACGACCTTGAGTTGAAGTACGGCGACACCGGGGTATTCGTGCGTGGCAAGTATTGGTACGACTTCGAGCTCAAGGACGAAGACCGCGAGTTCAAGCCCATCAGCGACCACAACCGCAAGGAAGGCGCCAAGTCCAGCGGTGCGCAGATCCTCGATGCCTTCGTCTACCACAACTACTCCCTGGGCGACCTGCCCGGCACCGTGCGCGCCGGCAAGCAGGTGGTCAGTTGGGGCGAAAGTACCTTCATCGGTAACTCCATCAACAGCATCAACCCGATCGACGTGTCGGCGTTCCGCAGGCCCGGTGCCGAGATCAAGGAAGGCTTGATCCCGGTGAACATGCTGTTTGCCTCCCAGAGCCTGACCAATCAACTGACCGTGGAAGGTTTCTATCAACTGGAATGGGACCAGACGGTGCTCGACAACTGCGGCACCTTCTTCGGCGGGGACGTGGCGGCGGATGGCTGCACCAATAACTACACCGTGGGCAGCCCGGCGATCCGACCGCTGCAACCGGTGGCGGCTGCCTTTGGCCAAGGGTTTGGCGTGACCAATGAAGGTGTGATTGTGCGGCGTGCCGGTGACCGCGATGCGCGCGACTCCGGCCAATTCGGCGCAGCCCTGCGCTGGCTGGGTGATGACACTGAATACGGCCTGTACTTCATGAACTACCACAGTCGCACACCGACCGTCGGCACCCTGACCGCCAATACCAACCTGGCCACCATCGGGCGCATCATCAACACCGCCAACGCCCTGGCGCCCGGTTCCGGGGGCGGTTTGGCGCAAAGCACCATGCTCGGCCGCGGCCAGTACTACCTGGATTACCCGGAAGACATCCGCCTGTTCGGCGCCAGTTTCTCCACCACCTTGCCCACGGGCACGGCGTGGACCGGCGAAATCAGCTATCGGCCCAATGCGCCGGTACAGCTCAACACCACCGACCTGACCCTGGCCCTGGTCAACCCCATTGCGGGCCAACTCGCCTCACCCATCCGCAGCAATTTCGGCGATGACAACAAAGGCTATCGCCGCAAGGAAATCACCCAGATTCAGAGCACCATGACCCAGTTCTTCGACCAGGTACTGGGCGCCGAGCGCCTGACCCTGGTGGGCGAAGCGGCGGTGGTGCACGTCGCCGGCCTGGAAGACAAAACCAAACTGCGCTATGGCCGAGACTCGGTGTACGGCGCCTACGGTTTTCAAGGTGACACCGACGGTTTCGTCACCTCCACCTCCTGGGGCTACCGGGCGCGGGCGATCCTTGACTACAACAACGCGATTGCCGGTGTGAACCTCAAGCCCAACCTGTCCTGGTCCCATGACGTCGCGGGCTACGGCCCCAACGGCCTGTTCAACAAAGGCGCCAAGGCCATCAGCGTCGGCGTGGATGCGGACTATCGCAGCACCTACACCGCAAGCCTCAGCTACACCGACTTTTTTGGCGGTGACTACAACACCCTGACCGACCGCGACTTCCTCGCCCTCAGCTTCGGCGTGAACTTCTGATCTGGCTTAAAAGAAGGACAAGACCCTATGCGTAAGATGATTGCAGTGTTGGCCCTGAGCGTATTGGCCGCCAACGTAATGGCGGCGGTATCGCCCGAAGAAGCAGCCAAGCTCGGCACTTCCCTGACCCCGGTCGGCGCCGAAAAAGCCGGCAATGCCGATGGCTCGATCCCCGCCTGGACCGGTGGCATCCCCAAAAACGCCGGCACGGTGGACAGCAAGGGCTTCCTCTCCGACCCCTTCGCTAACGAAAAACCGCTGTTCGTGATCACCGCCGCCACGGTGGACAAGTACAAGGACAAACTCTCCGACGGCCAGGTGGCGATGTTCAAGCGCTACCCCGAGACCTACAAGATCCCGGTGTACCCCAGCCACCGCACGGTCAACTTGCCGGCGGACATTTACGAGTCGATCAAGCGAAGCGCCCTGAATGTGAAGGCGATCAACGATGGCAACGGCCTGGAGAACTTCACCGGCAACCGTTACTACGCGTTCCCTATCCCCAAGAATGGCGTCGAGGTGCTGTGGAATCACATCACCCGTTACCACGGCGGCAACCTGCGGCGCATCATCACCCAGGCCACGCCCCAGACCAATGGCAGCTACACGCCGATCCGTTTCGAAGAAGAAGTAGCGGTGCCGCAAGCTATCCCGGATATCGACCCGGCCAAGGCCGCCAACGTGCTCAGCTATTTCAAGCAGTCGGTCACCGCGCCGGCGCGGCTGGCGGGCAACGTGCTGCTGGTGCATGAAACCCTCGACCAGGTGAAGGAACCGCGCCTGGCCTGGATCTACAACGCCGGCCAGCGCCGTGTGCGGCGTGCACCGCAGGTGTCTTACGACGGCCCGGGTACCGCCTCCGACGGCCTGCGCACTACCGACAACTTCGACATGTTCTCCGGCGCACCCGACCGTTATGACTGGAAACTGGTGGGCAAGAAGGAGATGTACATCCCTTACAACAGCTACAAGCTTGATTCGCCGGGCCTCAAGTACGACGACATCATCAAGGCCGGCCATATCAACCAGGACCTGACCCGTTACGAGTTGCACCGCGTGTGGGAAGTGGTCGGCACCGTCAAGCCCAGCGAGCGGCACATCTATGCCAAACGCCATATGTTCATCGACGAAGACAGCTGGCAAGTCGCCCTGGTGGACCACTACGACGGCCGCGGCCAACTGTGGCGCGTTGCCGAAGGCCATGCGCAGTTCTATTACGACCACCAGGTGCCGGCCTACACCGTGGAAACCCTGTACGACCTGATTGCAGGGCGCTACATCGCGCTGGGCATGAAGAACGAGGAGAAGAGCAGCTTCGTGTTCGGCTTCGCGGCCAAGGCGGCGGACTACACCCCGGCTGCACTGAGATCGGAGGGCGTTCGCTGATTCCACACTGAAATGAGGTTGAAAATGTGGGAGCTGGCTTGCCTGCGATAGCGGTGGGCCAGGCCGCTCATCGATTGCTGTTGCACCGCCATCGCAGCATAGATATCTACACAACTTTGTAGGCTGTAGCGGCAGACGGTAACTACGATGCGAAGCGAGTCGCCCTTGATCTTGATCTGTTTTTGATCTTGATCTTAGGCGCCCCGTTAAACCACGCTGGCGGATTACGGGCACACCGAGCCAAAGCGAGGTGCCGAGTGGTGGGGCAAGAGCCCTTTTGGTTACTTTTGGCTGGGCCGGCATTCCGGGCTCTTTTCCAAAAGTG
>NZ_JBQEQE010000003.1:113923-248309 GCF_052046095.1 Pseudomonas sp. 22072 | reverse complement strand
CGCAGGAATGGATATGTACACGGTCCAACTGTGTTGACTGTCAGGCCGTCTTCGCAGGCAAGCCAGCTCCCACATTTGGACTGCGGCGCGTCAGGTATATAAGCGTCGGCTGTCAGTCCGTCACGGGAGCAAGCTCCCTCGCCACAGGTCCAGCGTCGCACCAAAGTTGTGTAGATACCTATGGCCATCGCAGGCAAGCCAGCTCCCACACTGAAGGGCGTATACCTTGGTTTTTATGGTCTTCAATCAACCCGCTGAATACTTCTTCAACAACCGCCAACCACAGGTCTAGGGTGACGCAACAATAAAAACAGCAGGATGCAGCAATGACCGCCATGACCCGCTGCCTGGACCGTCCTGGATTTATGCCACGGCTGTCCGCCCACCATGCGTTGCGTGCGCGGCTGACTGTGCCTCTGCTGACGGCGCAGGCGCGGGTAAGGTTGCTGTGCGCACCGGGAGGCAGTGGCAAGAGCGCGTTGCTCGCCGAGTGTGCGCTGCAGGCGCCGAAGGGCTGTCAGGTGGTGTGGATGCCACTCAACGGTGCCGCGCTCAGCCCCTTGGAATTCTGCGCACGGCTGGCGCAGCAGCTTGGCTTGCCGTTTGTGGATGAAGCCACGTTATTGCTCGACTTGGGCCGTTGGCCACACACCACGTGGTTGTTTCTGGATGATTTCTGTCGCTCGCCTGCGCCTGAGCTGGATGCGCTGCTGGACCGTTTGCTCGCCGCTGGCAGCCCGCAGTTGACCTGGTGGCTGGGCGCGCGACGGCGCCCGTTGTGCAATTGGCCACGCCTGTTGCTCGACGATGAGTTGCTGGAGTGCAGCGAGTTGTTTTTCAGCGCTGAGGAAGTCGAGCAACTGCTCGCCCCGGGGCATAGCGTCGACAGCGTGATGCAGTTCAGCGCCGGTTGGTGCGCCGGTGTGCGTATCGCCTTGTTGGGCGACGGCCACCCCGACAAGACCCTGCTCGATTACCTGCAGCATGAGCTGTTCAACACCTTGTCGGCACCATTGGCTGAGGCCTGGCGCGTGTTGGCCCATCTGCCGCGCTTCAACCTGAACCTGTGTGAGTACTTGTTCGGTGGTGGTGACGGCGCTGAGCATTTGCGCGAATTGCAGGCACTGGGTGCGTTTATCCAGCCCTGGGAAGACACTAGCGACTGGCTCCACATTTTCCCACCGTTGGCGCGACTGCTGCGCGACGAACCCTGGCCGGCCAAACGCTCCTGGCACCGACGCGCGTGCCAATGGTTCAGCGCCGAGGGTGACTGCCAGGCCGCGTTCGAGCAGGCGTTGCTGGCGCAGGAATATGAAGTGGCGGTGAGCCTGTTGCAGCACTTCAGTTTCGAGGATTTGTTTCGCCAGCAGAACGCCGTGTTGCTGTTGCGCCTGCATGAACAGCAGGGCGATGAATTGATGTTGGGGTCGGCGCAACTGGTGGGGCTGCTCACGGCCGCGTTGTTGTTTGCCGGGCGCTTCGAACAGGCGGCCTTGTGCATCGACCAACTGGCCCGGTTCGCCCCGCAACCGACTCCCGCCGCGCAGCGCTATCTGCTGGCGCGCTGGCAGGCGCAGTGGGGCTGGTTGCTGCATTTGAGCGGCGACGCCGAACGCTCCCGCGAGCACTTTCTCGAAGCCCTGCAAGCGTTGCCCGACAGCGCCTGGACATCGCGCCTGATGTGCCTCTCGGGCCTGACCCAGCAAGCCTTGCTGCGCGGTGAGTTGGAGGCCGCCCAACGCTTGAACCGTGAAGCGCTGTGCCTGGCCCGGGTCCACGGTTCGCTGGTATTGGAGGCCCTGCTGGAGTTGGACCACGCCCAATTGCTGGAGCAGCGTGGCGCGCCGTACCGGGCGCAAAGCCTGTTGGAAACGGTGCAAGCGATGTTGGCCGGGCAACGGCTCAACGCCGGGCCGTTGGTGGGGCGTATTGTTCTGCGCCGCGGGCATCTGGCCTTGCGTCAGGGCCAGGACGGCCTGGCCGCCGAATGTTTCGAGGCCGGCTTGAGCATGTGCCTGCAGAGCCAGGACAAGCGCGTTCTGTACGGATTTCTGGGCCTGGCGCTATTGGCGGCCAATCGTGGCGACTACGCCCAGGCCTTCATTCAATTACGCGACGCCGAACGCCTGATGCAGCAGCGCCATGTGCCCGACACGGTGTACCGTGCGGTACTGCTGTTGGTCAGTGGGCACTTCTGGTTGCAGCAAGGCCGCGCCGAATTGACGGTGCAAGCCGTGCGCCGGGTGTTGCGCCACTTTCGCGGGCCTTGCGCCAAGCAGGCACCGCCGGCCACCTTGGAGCTGATCCCGCGCCTGGAATATTTGCTGGTACTGGCCGAGGTCAAGCTGGGCTGTGCCGAGCAACCTATCGCACGGCTCAATGCCTTGCTCGACACCTCACGGCAACGCGGCATGCTTTGCCTGGAAACCGAATTGCACCTGGTGCTGGGTGAAGTGACCTGGCAGCTTGGCGACCCGGCGTTGGCGCGTCGGTCGCTGCAAGCTGGCTTGGCGCTGGCAGAGCGTTGCCAGGTGCAGCAGGCGGTCCGCGAGTTGCGTTTACGCGCCCCGGGACTTTTGAGTGAGCTGGGCCTGGAGCCCCAGGCCGCGCCTGCCGGGGCGGCGCAGAACCCGCTGAGCCAGCGTGAGTTGGAGGTGCTGCAACTGATCGCCCTGGGCAACTCCAACCTGGAAATCGCTGATCGCCTGTATATCTCCCTACATACCGTCAAGACGCATGCGCGGCGTATCCACAGCAAACTCGGGGTAGAGCGACGCACCCAGGCGGTGGCCAAGGCGAAGACGTTGGGCTTGATGGTCTAGGCGCAGAATGCCTGGCGGTATTGGCCCGGCGTGGCGCCCATGGCGTGGCGAAAGCGCTGGTTGAAATGACTGGCGCTGGAAAAACCGCACAGCAAGGCCAGCTCACTGATCGGCAAAACGCTGCTGCGCAGCAGGTTTTTCGCTCGCGCCAGACGCCGTGCCAGCAGGTATTGATGGGGCGGCACGCCGAAGCTTTGGCGGAACATTCGGGCGAAATGGTATTCGGACAGCGCGCACATGGCGGCCAACTGGCCGAGGCTGATGGCGTCTTCCATATGTTGATCGATGTACTCCACCAACCGCCGCCGTTGGTGCGCGGCCAACCCGCCTTTCAAGCGCAAGCCTTCGCGGGCGCCGACCTGGTTGAGCAAGGTATGGCTGAGCAGTTCGTGGGCCAGGCTGCTGGTCAGCAGGCGCTCGCCGGGCTCGTGCCAGTTGAGGCTGACCAACTGGCGAAAACGCTGGGCCTGGAATGGGTCTTCAAGGAAGGTGCCCTCGCGCAAGTGCAACTCCCGTGGCTCCCGGTCCAGCAGGGTGACGCAGCCGAGGGCAAATTGTTCCGGGCTGAAATACAGGTGGGCCAGGCGAATATCGCCATTGATCACCCAGGCCGACTGATGCTCGGCCGGCAGGATGCACAGTTTGTCGGGGCCGCCCTTGAGGCCAGGCTGATCACGCCGAAAGGTGCCTGTGCCACCGCCGATGTAGCAGGACAAGGTGTGATGGCTGGGAGCCTGGTAATCCTGGGCGTCATGGTGGTTGCTCCACACAGCCGCAGCCAACCCGTCACCGAGCTCGGCGCAGGCTTGCAGGCGTGCGTGGGGCGAGCGGTTGAGGGCTTGGAAGACGTGCAGCGTTTGCAGCTCTGGCATGGTGTGTTCTCCGACACCCTGCATCCTACGCTCCACGGCTGGCGCTGTGAGCCCATCGCCCGACAAAAGCGCAAGAATGTGCAAGAGCCTGCAAGGGGTTGAAGGCCACACTGTGGCTCAATCGACGGAGCCGGCTATGAATCTTTTCCTGTATCTACTCACGGTGCTCATCTGGGGCACCACTTGGATCGCCCTCAAATGGCAGTTGGGCGTGGTCGCGATTCCTGTGTCGATTGTCTATCGCTTCGGCCTGGCCGCTCTGGTGCTGTTCGTGCTGTTGCTGCTCAGCCGCAAGTTGCAGGTGATGAACCGGCGCGGGCACATGATCTGCCTGGCGCAGGGGCTGTGCCTGTTCTGCGTCAACTTCATGTGCTTTCTCACCGCCAGCCAATGGATCCCCAGTGGCCTGGTGGCGGTGGTGTTCTCCACGGCGACCTTGTGGAACGCGCTCAATGCCCGGGTGTTTTTCGGCCAGCGGGTGGCGCGTAATGTGCTGATGGGCGGGGCGCTTGGGTTGCTGGGGCTGGGCTTTTTGTTCTGGCCGGAGCTGGTTGGGCATACCGCCAGCCCGCAAACCTTGTTGGGCCTGGGCTTGGCCCTGCTGGGCACCCTGTGCTTCTCGGCGGGCAACCTGCTATCGAGCCTGCAGCAGAAGGCCGGGCTCAAGCCGCTGACCACCAATGCCTGGGGCATGGCCTATGGGGCGGCGATGCTGGCGACCTATTGCGCAGTACGTGGTATTCCCTTCGAGATGGACTGGAGTGCGCGGTATATCGGCGCGCTGTGGTACCTGGTGATCCCAGGCTCGGTGATTGGTTTTACCGCTTACCTCACCCTGGTGGGCCGCATGGGGCCGGAGAAAGCGGCGTATTGCACGGTGCTGTTTCCAGTGGTGGCGCTGAATGTGTCGGCCGTGGCCGAGGGTTACCAGTGGACGGCGCCGGCGCTGATGGGGCTGGTGCTGGTGATGCTGGGGAATGTGCTGGTGTTTCGTAAGCCCCGTGCGCTCGATTGTTCCCACGCTCTGCGTGGGAATACCGCTGGGGACGCTCCGCGTCCGCTCTCGAGGCCATGACGCGGAGCGTCGGGTGAGGCATTCCCTCGCGGAGCGTGGGAACGATCAACGGAGGTGCCCGCTTTATTTGAGGCCTAGCCGCTTGGCCATGCGCCCCAGGTTGGCGCGGTCCAGGCCCAGTTCGCGGGCGGCGCTGGCCCAATTGTGCTGATGGCGTTCCAGGCAGGCGCTGATGAGTTGGCGCTGGTAATGCTCGGTGGCCTGGCGCAGGTCGCCGCTGACCACCGGGAGGGCAGGGGCCGGTGCCTCTTCGGCCGCAGCCGCAGTCACGTCGGGCAAGTCCAGGTCCAGGGCGCTCAGGCTGAGAATCTTGGGGCGCTCGCGGCAGTTGCCCAGGGCTTTCAACGCGCTGCGTCCGATCAAGTGCTCCAGCTCGCGCACATTGCCGGGCCAGTTGTAGGCCGTTAGGGCCGCCTGGGCATCTCCGGTCAGGCGCAGGCTGCCCAGGCCCATGCGTGAGCGGTTCTGTTCGAGGAAGAACCCCGCCAATAGCAGCACATCACGCCCGCGCTCGCGCAGCGCTGGCACTTGCAGTGGGTAGACGCTCAAACGGTGGTAGAAGTCGGCACGGTAGCGGCCATTGCGCACCTCTTCGGCAAGGTCGCGGTTGGTGGCAGCAACCAGGCGCACATCCACCTGGTGCTCCTTGTCCGACCCCAGGCGCTGCAACTGGCCGCTTTGCAGCACGCGCAGCAACTTGGCCTGCACGGTCAACGACAACTCACCCACTTCATCCAGGAACAAGGTACCGCCATTGGCCAGTTCGAACTTGCCCCGGCGCTCGTTCGACGCGCCAGTAAAGGCGCCGCGCACATGCCCGAACAGTTCGCTCTCTACCAAGGTCTCGGGCAGGGCGGCGCAGTTGAGGCTGATCAGCGGTTTGTCGGCGCGGGAGGAGGCGGCGTGGATCGCCTGGGCCACCAATTCCTTGCCGACCCCGGTTTCGCCGGTAATCAGCACGGTCAAGTCACTGCCGCCGACCAGGTTGATTTCCTCGACCAGGCGCTTGTGCGCTTTGCTCTGGCCGATCATTTCCTTGGGCTGCTGGCCACTGGCCTGGCGATAGATCTCGGCGCGCTGGTGCTCGTCTTCGGCCCGCAGCGCCAGGCGCTCGATGCGTTCAGCCACGTTGACGGTGGCCGCGGCGAGGCTGGCGAAGGCTTGCAGGGCGTCCAGCTCGACCCGTTCAAAGCGCTCGGTATCGAGGGCGTCCAGGGTCAGCAGCCCCCAGGGCTGGTCGTCGATAAACAGCGGGCAGCCCATGCAGTCGTGGACTTCCAACTGGCCGTGCAAACCGGCGACCAAGCCGTCATAGGGGTCGGGCAATTGGCTGTCACTGTCGAAGCGGGTAGGGCCGGGGCTGCTCAGCAGGATCTCGAAGCGCGGATGTTCGCTGACCTTGAAGCGTCGCCCCAAGGTATCGGCGCTCAAGCCGTCCACGGCCAGCGGCACCAACCACTCGCCGTCCAGGCGTAACAACGCGGCGGCGTCGCAGGGCAGCAGTGCACGCATGGCTTGCAGCAGGCGCCGGTAGCGCTCGCCTTCGGGCAAGTCCCGGGACAGGTCAGCGACCAGCGGCAGTAAGGTGGTGAGCAGTGGTTGTGCAGTCATAATGACTCCCTGTAGTCCTTATGACTATAAAGTGTAGGAAGTCATACTGACTACACAATATTTAAGTTATTGAAAATAAATGATTTTTAAGTTGGCACGATTACTGACTGCCTAAAAGCAATCAGTAAGAAGACCCAGGAGTCTCCCATGCTTAGTGCCCAAGACCGTGCCATCATCAAATCCACTGTGCCCCTGCTGGAAAGCGGCGGCGAAGCGCTGATCACCCATTTCTATCGCATGATGCTGTCCGAGTATCCCGAAGTCCGCCCACTGTTCAACCAGGCCCACCAGGCCAGTGGTGACCAGCCTCGCGCCCTGGCCAATGGCGTGCTGATGTACGCGCGGCATATCGACCAGTTGGACCAACTGGGCGACCTGGTGGCCAAGATCATCAACAAACACGTGGCGTTGCAGATTCTGCCGGAGCATTACCCCATTGTTGGCGCCTGCCTGCTGCGGGCTATTTCCGAAGTGCTGGGCAGCGAGATTGCCACCCCCGAGGTCATGAGCGCCTGGGGTGCGGCCTATGGCCAGTTGGCGGACATTCTGATCGGCGCCGAAGCGGCCATCTACGACGAAAAAGCCCAGGCGCCTGGCGGCTGGCGGGGGGCGCGGGCGTTCCTGTTGGTCAAACGCGTGGAGGAGAGCGACGAGATCATCTCCTTCTACTTCGCGCCGGTGGACAACGGCCCGATCCTTGCCGCAGCGCCCGGCCAGTACATCGGCCTGAAACTGGTGCTCGATGGCGAGGAAGTGCGTCGCAACTATTCCCTGTCGGCCCTCACCGACACCGGGCTGTACCGCATCAGCGTCAAGCGCGAAGCGGGCGGGCGGGTCTCCAATTACCTGCACGACCAGATGCATGTCGGCGCGACCATTGACCTGTTCCCTCCGTCGGGCGAGTTCACCCTGGCCGCCAGTGATAAACCGCTGGTGCTGATCAGCGGCGGGGTAGGCATTACGCCCACGCTGCCGATGCTCGAAGCCGCCCTGGCAACCGAGCGCCCGGTGCATTTCATCCATTGTGCCCGTAACGGCGGGGTGCATGCGTTCCGTGACTGGGTGGACACCCTGGCGGCCAAGCATCCGCAGCTCAAGCGTTTCTACTGCTACGCCGAGGATGACGGCATCAGCCCGGCGGCAGACAAGGTCGGGATGCTCAACCAGGAGCAACTGGCGGCCTGGTTGCCTGAGCAGCGTGATATTGATGCTTACTTCTTGGGCCCCAAGGGCTTCATGGCCGCGATCAAGCGGCATCTCAAGGCGCTGGGTGTGCCGGAGAAGCAGGCGCGCTATGAGTTCTTTGGCCCGGCGGCGGCGTTGGAATAGAATTTGGCCAATTGACCCTATCGGCATTATCGCGGGCAAGCCCGGCTCCCACAGAGGATCGCATTCCAATGTGGGAGCCGGGCTTGCCCGCGATGGCGTCCGCACAATCACTACATTTGCCACGATTAATCCGCTGTTAACCCCCCTCTGTTTTAACCACTGCCTGTGTGTAAACTTGTTGCCATCAGGCACAACCATAATCAGAGAAAGGGAAAGACGGGGATGATTGACGACATGCGTTTAGGCAGGGAGCGGCGCTTTCTGGTGTTGCTGGGCATCATCTGCCTGGCGCTGATTGGCGGGGCGCTGTACATGCAAGTGGTACTGGGCGAAGCACCGTGCCCGCTGTGCATTCTGCAACGCTACGCCTTGCTGCTGATTGCGCTCTTCGCGTTCATCGGCGCGGCCATGCGCACCAAGGGCGCGCTGACGTTCTTCGAAGGGTTGGTGGTGCTCAGCGCCTTGGGTGGCGTGGCTGCGGCCGGCCACCATGTGTACACCCAGTTCTTTCCCCAGGTCAGTTGCGGCATCGATGTGTTGCAGCCGATCGTTGACGACCTGCCCCTGGCCAAGGTGTTTCCCCTGGGCTTCCAGGTCGACGGCTTTTGCAGCACCCCCTACCCACCGGTCCTCGGCCTGTCCCTGGCCCAATGGGCGCTGGTTGCATTCGTGCTGACGGCGATCCTGGTGCCCCTGTGCATCTATCGCAACCGTCATCCCAAAGCCTGAACCGCCGCGCCTGCCGAACGCTCCGTTGCTTCTGAATGAAGGCGGAGCGTTTTTGTTTGTAGGGATTTGTGAAAGCACCGTGACGAGGGGCAACGGAAGGTGCGCGCAGCGTGCGACATGTTGTCACATGAACGTTGTCGCAGGACGTTTCTGACCCGCCAAATCGGCCCTTGGATTTGCACCCCACGTACAAATTGTGCTGTCAGTTCGTGGTTCCCACGGCGGCCCGATTCGTGTGCGGCCCCAATCCCTGAAGCATCTATGAATGCCTTGTTTTATGGGCACTTGGATACCCTTGGCATGCCCTTACAGGCCGTAAGGGAAGTGGCACTGTGCCCAATAACACGGCAATTTTTGTGGTTTTTGTTGAGAATCGAACGCGATAAGATCGCGAATCTTTGCAACTTTGGTGAAGGATTGTTGCTGGAATCGATAAAAATTATTTCTCTATAAGACATGGTTTATACATCGCTAGCTAACTACAATCGCCCGCACTGAATGTCCGGTGCTGTTCAATATTTGAGCATTGGAGCGGTCGAGGAGCAGATGGAAGGCTCAATGCGACCCCAGGTTCCGGCAGCCTTTCAACTATCCGCACCAAATGGAATTGGTCTGTAACAAGGCCTTTAGCCACGAAATCGAATAAGAACTCACTGCAGGTCCGTGAAACGTACAGTCATGACGTGTCGGGCAGGCTCTTATTCAATCGAAGAGAAATGCCAACCCTTGGCAGGGTGAAGTGTTGGCGATCAAAACCCAACTGCATTGCGCAAGCTGCTTTAGAGGTCGTGAGATGAGTAAAAACAGGTACCCCCGATTACTAGGCTTTTTGCCGCTGCTTGGCATGATGTTAATGCTGGGAGGCTGCAAGTGGACCTTGCTCGACCCAAAAGGACAGGTCGGTCTGGATGAACGAAACCTGATCATCACCGCTACCCTGCTGATGCTGCTGGTTGTGGTGCCTGTGATCGTGATGACCTTCGCCTTCGCCTGGAAATACCGCGCGTCCAACACCAGCGCCACCTATGCGCCGAAGTGGTCGCACTCCACCAAGATCGAGATCGCGGTGTGGTTGGTTCCGATCCTCATCATCATCGCCCTGGGTTACGTCACCTATAAGTCGACCCACGCGCTGGACCCGTATCGTCCGCTGGAGTCCGACGTCAAGCCTGTGAACATCCAGGTGGTCGCGCTGGATTGGAAGTGGCTGTTCATCTACCCGGACCTGGGTATCGCCACTGTCAACGAGATCCGCTTCCCGGAGCACACCCCGCTTAACTTCCGGATCACCTCCGACGCCGTGATGAACTCGTTCTTCATCCCTGCACTGGGTGGCCAGATCTACGCGATGGCAGGCATGCAGACCCGCCTGCACCTGATCGCCAACCAGAAAGCTGAAATGGAAGGCATCTCCGCCAACTACAGCGGCGCTGGCTTCACCGGCATGAAATTCAAAGCGATCTCGACAAGCCAGGAAGATTTCGACGCCTGGGTAGCTGCAGTCAAGGCCGCACCTAAACAGCTTGATCAAGCTGAATACGACGCTCTGACCAAACCGAGCCAGAACAACCCTGTCGCCTTGTACTCCGCGTATGAGCCGGACCTGTTTCAGAAAATCGTCGACAAGTACGAAGGTATGAAGCCAGGCAAGCCGGTCAAGCACGAGAAGAAAGAAGTGGCCGTGGTTGAAGGTTCTGATACAGGCGCGCATTCAACTGCTGGGGCAGAGGAGTAAACGATGTTTGGTAAATTAAGTTGGGACGCGGTCCCATTCCACGAGCCGATCGTAATGGTGACTATCGCCATGATCGCGCTGGGTGGTTTGGCGCTGGTTGCGGGTATCACCTATTTCAAGAAGTGGTCCTACCTGTGGACCGAGTGGTTGACCTCGGTCGACCACAAGAAAATCGGCGTCATGTACGTCATCGTTGCCATGGTCATGCTGCTGCGTGGTTTTGCCGACGCCATCATGATGCGTACCCAGTTGGCCATGGCCACCGAGGGTTCGCCTGGCTACCTGCCACCTGAACACTATGACCAGATCTTCACCGCCCACGGTGTGATCATGATCATCTTCATGGCGATGCCTTTCTTCACCGGCTTGATGAACCTTGCCTTGCCGCTGCAGATTGGTGCGCGTGACGTTGCCTACCCGTTCCTGAACTCCCTGAGCTTCTGGCTGCTGGTGTCCGGCGTGGTGCTGATCAACGTTTCCCTGGGCGTCGGCGAATTCGCCAAGACCGGTTGGGTTGCGTATCCGCCATTGTCGGGGCTGCAATACAGTCCGGGCGTGGGTGTGGACTACTACATCTGGGCGCTACAGTTATCAGGGCTCGGAACGACATTGACGGGGGTCAACTTCCTGGCCACCGTCCTGAAAATGCGCGCCCCTGGCATGAAACTGATGGACATGCCGATCTTCACCTGGACCTGCACCTGGGCAAACGTGCTGATCGTGGCTTCGTTCCCGATCCTGGCCGCTACCATGGCGCTGCTGTCGCTTGACCGTTACCTGGATTTCCACATTTTCACCAATGAACTTGGTGGCAATCCAATGATGTACGTGAACCTGTTCTGGGCATGGGGTCACCCTGAGGTGTACATCCTGATCCTGCCAGCGTTCGGTATTTTCTCCGAAGTGATCTCGACCTTTACCGGCAAGCGCCTGTTCGGTCACCACTCGATGGTCTACGCCTCTGGCGCGATCTCCGTACTGGGCTTCATGGTGTGGCTGCACCACTTCTTCACCATGGGTTCGGGGGCCAGCGTCAACGCGTTCTTCGGCCTGGCGACGATGCTGATTTCCATCCCGACGGGGGTGAAGCTATTCAACTGGCTGTTCACCATCTACCACGGTCGTCTGCGCATGACCAGCCAGGTCCTGTGGACCCTGGGCTTCATGGTGACCTTCGCCATCGGCGGCATGACCGGCGTACTGTTGGCCATCCCGGGTGCTGACTTCGTGCTGCACAACAGCCTGTTCGTGATCGCCCACTTCCACAACGTGATCATCGGTGGTGCGGTATTCGGCTACATCGCTGGTTTCAGCTTCTACTTCCCGAAAGCGTTCGGCTTCAAGCTGCACGAAGGCTGGGGCAAGGCTGCGTTCTGGTTCTGGATCTCGGGCTTCTTCGTCGCGTTCATGCCGCTCTATGCACTGGGCTTCATGGGCATGACCCGTCGTCTGAACGCCACCACCAACCCTGAGTGGGTACCGTACCTGTACGTTGCCATGTTCGGTGCGGTGATGATCGCTGTGGGCATCGCCTGCCAGCTGATCCAGCTGTACGTCAGCGTGCGTGATCGCAAGCAGAACATGTGCGAATCCGGCGACCCATGGAACGGCCACACCCTGGAATGGTCGACCTCGTCGCCACCACCGTTCTACAACTTCGCCGTGATCCCTACTGCGAACACCATTGATGCGTTCACCGAAGCCAAGGAAGACGGTACTGCGTACCAGAAGCCCAAGCACTACGAGCCGATCCACATGCCAAACAACACCGCCACTGGCGTGGTGATGGGTGCGCTGTTGACCGTGTTCGGTTTCGCGATGATCTGGCACATCTGGTGGCTGGCAATCGCGAGCCTGGTGGGCACTATCGGTTACTTCATCATTCACGCTGCCCGTGATGATCAAGGCTACATGGTGCCGGTCGAAACGATCGAACGCATCGAAGCCGAGCAACACGCTCGCCTGGTAGCCGAGAAGAAGATCCCGGCCAACCGTGTAGAAACCTCGTTGGAACAGGCTTAAACCATGTCGAACTTAGTGACCAATGCTGGACACGCCCATGTCGATGACCATGGGCACGATGACCACCACCACGACTCGGGGCCGATAACCGTCTACGGTTTCTGGCTCTACCTGATGACCGACTGCATCTTGTTTGCGTCGATCTTCGCGGTGTACGCGGTACTGGTAAACAACGTAGCGGGTGGCCCGTCGGGCCACGACATCTTCGAACTGCCTTACGTGCTCGGCGAAACCGCCTTGCTGTTGTTCAGTTCGATCACCTACGGCTTCGCCATGTTGGCCTTCTACAAGGGCAACAAGAAGGGCGTACTGAGCTGGCTGGGCCTGACCTTCCTGTTCGGCCTGGGCTTCATCGGCATGGAGATCAACGAGTTCCACCTGCTGATCTCCGAAGGCTACGGCCCGCACCGTTCCGGTTTCCTGTCGGCGTTCTTCACGCTGGTCGGCACCCACGGTCTGCACGTATCCGCTGGCCTGCTGTGGATGGCAGTGATGATGTATCAGGTCAATAAGCACGGCCTGACCAACACCAACAAGACCCGCCTTAGCTGCCTGAGCCTGTTCTGGCACTTCCTGGACGTGGTCTGGATCTGCGTATTCACCGTCGTTTACTTGATGGGGACTCTGTAATGGCTAATGCACACTCCCATGACAGCCACGATTCAAGCCACGGCAGCGTAAAGTCTTACGCCATCGGCTTCATCCTGTCGGTCATCCTGACCCTGATCCCGTTCGGCCTGGTGATGTACCCAACCTTGCCGAAGTCGATCACCTTGATGATCGTCCTGGCGTTCGCGGTGATTCAGGTTCTGGTTCACCTGGTGTACTTCCTGCATCTGGACCGCTCCAAAGAGCAGCGCGAGAACGTGATCGCGTTTGTGTTCGCAGGCCTGGTGATCGTTCTGCTGGTTGGTCTGTCGCTGTGGATCATGTTCAGCATCCACACCTACATGATGGCGAAGTGAGGTAAGACCCGATGTCGCTTAAGCACTTTATCCAAATCACCAAACCGGGGATCATTTTCGGTAACGTGCTTTCTGTGGCGGGCGGTTTCTTCCTGGCCTCCAAGGGACATGTCGATCTGGCCATCTTCCTGGCTGCAATGATCGGTACGTCCCTGGTGGTTGCTTCCGGTTGCGTATTCAACAACTGCATCGACCGTGACATCGACATCAAGATGGAGCGCACCAAGAATCGCGTGCTGGTCCAGGGCCTCATCTCCCTGAAGCTGGCACTGATCTATGCGACCGTCCTAGGTGTTGCCGGTGTGGCCCTGTTGTACAAGGTGGCCAACCCGTTGGCGGCGCTGTTTGCCGTGATCGGTTTTGTCATCTACGTCGGCCTCTACAGCCTGTACCTCAAGCGCAAGTCGGTTCACGGCACGCTAGTGGGCAGTCTGTCGGGGGCAATGCCGCCGGTGATTGGTTATGTAGCTGTGACCAATAGCTTCGACATGGCCGCGCTGACGCTGCTGGTGATGTTCAGCCTGTGGCAGATGCCGCATTCCTACGCCATCGCGATTTTCCGCTTCAATGACTACCTGGCTGCGTCGATTCCGGTATTGCCGGTCAAGCGTGGCATCCAGGTGGCCAAGAAACACATCCTGCTCTACATCCTGGCCTTCCTCGTGGCGACCTTGATGTTGACCTTCAGTGGCTACGCCGGCATGAGCTACCTCGCCGTCGCCGCCGCGATGGGTATGTACTGGTTGTACATGGCCTGGACCGGCTACAAGGCGGTGGACGACACCGTCTGGGCGCGCAAGCTGTTCGTGTTCTCGATCTTCACCATCACCGCGCTCAGCGTGATGATGTCCCTGGATTTCCAGGTACCGAAAGAGCTGTTGCTAACCTACGCACACTGAGTGGTCTTGCAGTAAAAAAGCCCCGCCTTCGAAAGTCGCGCGGGGTTTTTTATTGAGCGCTGCGCTAAACCGGATACGCTGCGTTATCGTTGACGTTTTTCGCGAGCGAGCTCGCTCCTACCCCCCATTCTACAAATGCAGGAAGCAATGCAATGAGTAAAAAAGCCGTGATGGTCTTCAGTGGCGGGCAGGATTCGACCACCTGTCTGATCCAGGCCCTGCCGCTGTATGACGAAGTGCACTGCATTACCTTTGATTACGGCCAGCGCCATGTGGCAGAAATCGAAGTGGCCCAGAAATTGGCCAAACAGTTGGGCGCCACCGTGCACAAAGTGATGGATGTGTCCCTGCTCAATGAACTGGCGATCAGCAGCCTGACACGCGACAACATTCCGGTGCCGACCGTGAACAGCTCGGGCGAAAGCCTGCCGAGCACCTTTGTGCCGGGGCGCAACATCCTGTTCCTGACCCTGGCTGCGATCTACGCCTACCAAGTGAAGGCCGAGACTGTCATCACCGGCGTGTGCGAAACCGACTTCTCAGGCTACCCCGATTGCCGGGATGAGTTTGTCAAAGCACTCAACCAGGCTCTCAAGCTGGGCATGGAGTACGACGTGCGCCTGGACACGCCGTTGATGTGGCTGAACAAGGCCGAGACCTGGGCCCTGGCCGATTACCACGGGCAACTGGAGCTGGTGCGCGAGCAGACGC
Organism: Pseudomonas sp. 22072; assembly: GCF_052046095.1. Lineage (NCBI taxonomy): Bacteria > Pseudomonadati > Pseudomonadota > Gammaproteobacteria > Pseudomonadales > Pseudomonadaceae > Pseudomonas > Pseudomonas sp. 22072. The sequence goes on along the minus strand of NZ_JBQEQE010000003.1, from coordinate 233,539 downwards.
TGACTTGCTACAACGGCATCATCGGTACCGGCTGTGGCGAGTGTGACGCGTGCAACCTGCGCGCTCGGGGCTTGAATGACTACCTGCAGAACAAGGCACCTGTCATGCAGAGCCTCAAGCACAAGTTGCAACTCAAATAACCCTTGTAGGAGCGAGCTTGCTCGCGAAAAACCTGAGAGCGCCGCGTTCCACCAGATGCGCTGCGTGATCGTTGACGTTCTTCGCGAGCAAGCTCGCGCCTACAGGATTATTGATAGCGCTTGAACAATGAACGTGCCCCGTAGGCCGGCAGGATGTTGAAGAACGCAAAGCCGACTTTGATCGCGATCTGTACATAGATCATGCTGAGGATGTCGCTGGTCTGCATCGCCCCGTAGAAGGCGATAAAGCAGAACAGGAAGCTGTCGATAATCACCGCAAAGAACGTACTGAGGAATATCCGCAGGTATAGATACCTGGAGTTGGTCAGCTCCTTGATCTTGCACAGCAAGTAGGAATTTATATTCTCCGACACCAGGAACGAGACCGAAGAGGCCACCAGCACCGACGACACTTGCAGGATCACGTCGGTATAAGGCCCATCCAGCTTCCAGCCCGGTAGCCCCGGCAGGAACGTGGAGCCATACAGCAGGATGATGATCATCGCGTTGCTGGCAAACGCAAACAGAATGGCTCGCCTGGCCAGGCGCAAGCCAAAATTCTCGTTGAGCAAGTCCACGATCAAGAAGGTCAGCGGGTACAGGAACGTGCCCGGCGTGACGATGATGCCCAACGACTCCAGGTAAATCGGTTTGGTCGCGGCAATGCTGGTGAAGATATAGAAGGTGAACAGCAGCAAGTTCAGGATGATGTAGATCATCCAGGAGTTTTCATTGCGGTCGTTTATATCGTAGGCGGTCAGCGTTCCGCCTTGGGAGTAGAACTTCTTGTACAGGTTCTTGATTTCCATCTTGTTGAAGTTGTCCATCATTTCACTGCTGAGCACTTCACTCAGCTTGATCTTGAGGACCTTGCCCGTGGCGATCACCATGATCACCGCCAGGCGCTTGTCGTTTTCAAAGCCCAGCAACTTGTATTTGCTGTTTTCCACGGCGCCCTCAGACGTTGTCATTGAAGCGCTCCTCAAGGATGTCGCCGATGACACACAAACGCTCTGAGTTCCCGCAGGGTTCGAGGGTGATGAACAGCTTCTTGGTGGCGCGGTCGTACACCAGTTTTTCTTTATCGTCGCTCGACGAGCCTTTCTGCACGATCAGCAAGTCCCCCGGTTCATTGAGGCCGGGAATCCCGTGCTCCAGGCGCACGCCGATCAGGTTGCAGGCGCTGCCAAAGTAGTAGGTCAGCGGATGAAGCGTGGCCAGCTCACCGATGCGCTTGCCCAGGCTTTGCATGAGCAGGCTTTCCTTGAGCACAGGCACTGCCGCCGGGTTCTTGTTACCCAGTGGGGAAACATTGCTCTCGATGACTTCCTTGGCTTCAAAACTGATCGTCTCGATTTCTTCGTAGGAGACGCCAAAGAAGTCAGAGATCTTGCGTATCGTCGACTGCTGTACGTTAACGACCTTGCCTTCCAGGATGTTATAGATGGTGGTCCTGGTCAGGCCGGCGGCACTGCTTAACGAAAGCTGGGTTTCGCCACGACTCTTGATCAAGTACTTGATGTTGCTCTTCAAGTGCTCGGTTTTTTCCCGTCTGTGTATCAAGTGCTCACCACTTCCATTTAGTCATCAGTCCATGCCGGCAGAACCCATTCTTGACGGTTCGCGGCAGTGAAAGTGTTGCATGCGCCCGCTACAACAATAAAGTACTGAGTGCAGGGATACGCCTCGGTGGTAAATCAGGCAACGGCTTTCTCGTCATACTCTTCTGAACGGCCAGCGCGAATCCCTCGCGCCTCTACAAGGAGTAGTCACCATGGTGCGTGTCAGTCGTCGATCCCTTCTCGCCCTGGGCGCGGCCCTGCCTGTGTTGGGGCAGCTCAATTGGGCGCTTGCCAGCCCGGCGCCGACGAAATCTGACAAGGTACTACTCAATTATAACGAAAGCCCCTACGGCCCTTCAGACGCGGCTCGCCAGGCGATGGAGCGCGCGATTGCAGCCTCCGGGCGTTACCCTTACCCGGACATGTATGCATTGGCCGCGTTGTTTGCCGAGCAACAGGGCATCGCCGAAGAAAACATCGGGGTATTTGCCGGTTCGATGGCTGCCCTGCGTTACGCGGTGCTGGCGTTCGCCAGCCAGACCCGCGGCCTGGTGATGGCCACGCCGTCCTACGAAGTACCGCGCCAGGCGGCCGAATCGATCAAGGCGCCGGTGCATGAAGTTAACCTCGACGCCCAGCATGCCCACGATGTGCACGCCATGCTCGCCGCGGACCCACAGGCCGGCATGCTGTACCTGTGCAACCCCAACAACCCGACCGGTACGCTCACCTCGACCGAGGCTATCCGCCACGCTCTGGTGAATAAACCCAAGGGCAGCGTGCTGGTTGTGGACGAGGCTTATATCGACTTCTGCGACGCCCCCAGTTGCGTAAGTTGGGTCAAGGAACACCACGACCTGCTGGTACTGCGTACCTTCTCGAAGATCTATGGCATGGCCGGTGCGCGCCTGGGCCTGGCGATCGGCCACCCGGCGCTACTGGAGCGGTTGGCCGTGTTCGGCGGCGACAACGTCCCGGCCGGCGCCAGCTTGCTGGCCGCCCGTGCGAGCCTGGAAGACGCGCAACTGGTGGGCCAACGCAGAGCGCTCAATGCCAGGTTGCGCGATGAGACGATCGCCTGGCTCAAGGGCCGGGGCTTTACCTGCACCGTTTCCCACAGCAACTGCTTCATGATCGACGTGAAGCGCCCGGCAGAGCAGGTGATTGAGCAGTTGGCGGCACGGAATGTACTGGTCGGGCGGGTGTGGCAGGACTGGCCGCAGTGGGTGCGGGTGACGGTGGGCAATGAGCAGGAGATGGAGCGCTTTCGCGAGGCGTTCGCGGCGCAGGTCTAGCCCCTGGGTTTGCATCCGTTGCCTGGACAGGTAAGCCAGGCATGCTGCATGCTCGACCGGGTTGAATGATCAAGGAAGACACCCGTGCGACCTAATGGCCAACCCGATAAAAAATCGCCCATGCTGCCCGAGGATATGCGCCGCTTGCTCGATACCGAACTGAGCCGCCGTGGCCTGGGACACTTCGAGGTCTACCAGTGTGGGCCGACGCTGGACCAAGCGCAGATTGTGTCCAATTACCCCGAGGCCATGGAGCCTTCCGACACGGCCGACGATTTCTACCGGCGTGGCGAGCTGGTTTCATTGACCCGTACGCGGATCAAACCATTTTTCTGGAGTGATGAACACCTGCTGGCCGTGGCCGATGAGGCGGTGCCGGTGCCGGGCCCCTACAAACCCGTTGGCGAGGGCGCCAGTTTTATCGTGCATGGCAATCGCGGCTTCTACTCGGTGCTCAATCTGTGCAGCTTCGGCGAACATCGGCAATTTCGCGAGACCGTGCTGGCCCATCAAAGTGAACTGCAGATGCTGTTGGTCTCGATGTACGACGAGGCCCTGGAAGATCACGCGGCGCCTGTCGAACAACAGACGGTGCTGACCCCAAGGGAAACCGAAGTATTGTCCTGGGTCAGCCTGGGCAAGACCTACAACGAAGTGGCACTCCTGACGTCGATGACCTCCCATACGGTCAAGTTTCATATGAAGAATATCTTCGGCAAATTGCAGGTCAGCAACGGCAAATCAGCAATCGGCAAGGCCCTGCAATTGGGCTATATCCGCCACCCGGCCTGAGGCCGCAATCACCGCCTACCTGTCCAAATGGGTAGCTTGTTCGCCGCACAGTGCTGCATTAGTTTGCCCAGCTATGGAGTTTGGCGCCGGACACACCGGCGCCGCCATTGCGAAAGGACATCCGGATGAGCCGCTCTGCAGCTTTGCTCCACACCTGTGCCAGCGTGCTGCGCTGATGGGTACTTTTCACGCCTTGCGCGGCCTTAATGCGCGGTTGCAAGCATTGTTCATGATCACGCTGGTGTTCCGCACGGGCACCCTGGCGTTTCCTTTTTACGCGGCGTACCTGATTCATCAACACGCGATATCGGCAGGCACGGCAGGCCTGTTGGTCGGCGTGTATGGCGCGGGCGCCCTGTGTACCGACCTGATCATCGGCGCCGTGATCAAGCGGTTTTCGGCCAACCGGGTCATTCTCGGTTCGTTGTTGTTCAACGCGGTGTTGCTGCTGGTCATTCCCTCGGTGGATAACCTGCTCGCGCTGTTCCTGTTGTCGTTTCTCTGGGGGGCCTGTTACGAAGCCTTCACACCGGCCGCGTTCTCCGAGACAGTGGCTCACAGTAATCTTGAGTCACGCAAAGTGGCGTTTTCCTGCAACCGATTGGCGATCAACATCGGCATGGCCATCGGGCCGCTACTGGGCAGCTTGATCTTCCTCAGCAATGCCGACGCGGTCTTCTACATCAATGCCGTGCTGTCCCTGCTGGCCTTCGCCGCCTGCCTGCGGTTTGGTCGGTCTCGGCAGGCCACCCAAGGCGTACCTGTCGCCGTCAAAGGCGAGGGCTTGCCCGAGGTGGCGGCTCATGAGCGTTCGCGACTGCTGGTGATCCTGTTGGCAGCGCTGCCGGTGCACGTGGCTTACGCATTACCGCCGACTTTTCTGTCGGCGTACATCATCAACTACACCCAATTGCCGGCCTATTACGTGGGCATCATCTTTTTTATCAATGCGTTGCTAGTGATTGTGTTTGAAGTGCCGATCAACCTGCGCATGGCGCACTTGTCGAGCAGTCGCTCGCTGATCATTGGCCTGTTGCTGGCAGGCTGCGGTTTCTTCTTGATGGGCTTTGGTCAGGTCGGCGCGCTGTTGGTGCTTGCTACGGTGTTGTGGAGCCTGGGCGAGATGATTGTGTTCCCCGCGATCACCCACTACGTCAGCAGCATTTCCAGCCGCGACAGCGTGGGCCGCAACCTTGGCTACTACTCGGCGGGCGTCAACATCGGCGTGATGATCGCGCCCTCGTTGGCGTTCATGTTGCTGGCCCGGCCAACCTTGCCGTCACCGTGGCTGCTGGCAGGCTGTGTGTTGTTGCTGTTCGCAATCGCCGTGGGGATGATGAAAAGCTCGGCGGTGTTGTGGAATAAAGAGGCGTAGACGGCAACCGGCGCTGCGCCTTGCACGCGCGCCTGGTTGCGTCAGCTACTTACTGGGCGGCGATGGCGTAGCCGTCAAAGGCGCTTTGCTGTTGCAGCGCGGTCACGATGCTCTTGCGCGTGACCGGTTGCTCGGCGCCGCTGTTGTCGATGAAGGTTTCGCTCGCAAGTTCCGCCTCGCTGCCTTCGCCCACAAAGGTGAACCCCAGGAACTCCAGCGCTTCGCGGTCCACATTGAGCTTGGAGCGCGGCGTGCGCAGCGGCAAGGTGACGCTGATGCCATCCTTGCTGATCACAAACACTTCGGTGTCTTTCTTGGCGCGTGCAGCCTTGCCCTTGCCGGCGCTCGGGTTGCTGATGGCCTGGTGCGATTGGTTAAGCACTTTGAGGGCCAGGCCATAGACCAATTCCTGGAACTCGGGATCGTCCTTGAAGCTGGACAGGATGCGGCTGATCGAGAACTGGCTGCTCAGGTGTTCCAGGGCGGCGTTGTCTGCGGCTTCGGCGTCTTTCAATTGTTTGAGCTGGCCCATCAGGTCATAGGCTTTGTCATCGTCGAAGGCATCGTGGGCCTGGCGGATGGCAACGCGTAGCTCGCGGATCTGGTCGCTTTCCTTGGAGGTGTGAAACGCGTCCAGCACCATCTCGCTGATGATCTTGGCGGCTGGCACATGCTGTGAAAGATTGATGGCGTTTTCGTATTCGGCTTTGGCGTACAGGGCGACTACGGATTCTTCGGCGGATTTTTCGGTGTAGGAATCAGACATTAAAATTTCACTGCGTAGTATGCGGAGAGACAAAAAAACGTCGGGCATTTTCAGCGGGTGAGGGGATCAGGTCAAGGCAGCCCGCTATTCGTCCAGCTGTGTGAGGCACGCCTGGAAGATATCCAGGCCTTCCTCCAACACCGCAGGTTCAATGGTCAGCGGGGCCAGCAAGCGCACGATGTGCCGCGACTTGCCGCTGGGCATCAGCAGCAAGCCAGCCTCTCGCGCCAGCACCAGCAGTTGCGCCAGTTGCTTGGGAGCGGGTGTGCCGTCGGCGTGGGCCAGTTCAATGCCCCGCATGGCGCCGACACCGGTTAGGCGGCCCAGGTAGGGCGAAAGTTGCAGCGCGCGCCAGGCTTCATAGCGACCCACAATCGCGGCCTCCTGCGCGACGCCCCAGGCGTGCAGGTTTTTGTCGCTCATCACCTCAAGGGTCGCCAGCGCCGCCGCGCAGGCGACGGGGTTACCGGAGTAGGTGCCGCCCAGGCCGCCTTTGGGCAGGTTGTCCATCAGCGCCTTGCGCCCGACCACTGCCCCCAGCGGCATGCCGCCGGCGATGCTTTTGCCGAGCAGCAGCAGGTCCGGCTCGATGCCCAGGCGCGAGAAGGCGAAACGCTGGCCGGTGCGACCAAAACCCGACTGGATTTCATCAATGATCAGCAGGATGTTGTGCTGGTCGCAGAAGCGTCGCAAGGCTTGGGCAAACTCAGTGTCCAAGGCTAGAAAACCGCCTTCGCCCTGCACCGGCTCGATGATGAAGCAGGCCACATCGTTTATGTCGATTTCCACGCTGAACAGACGCTCCATCGCCTTCAGCGCGTCGGCGCAGGTCATGCCGTTATCGGTACTGGGGTAGGGCAGGTGATACACAGGGCCGGGCAGTACGCCGACCTTCTGCTTGTAGGGCGCGACCTTGCCATTGAGGTTGAGGGTCGCCAGGGTGCGTCCATGGAAGGCACCGTCGAAGGCGATCACCGCCGTGCGACCAGTGGCACCACGGGCGATCTTCAAAGCGTTCTCTGCCGCTTCTGCACCGCTGTTGGTGAGCATGCCGCTGACGGGGTAACCCACCGGGATAAAGGCGCTGAGGCGTTGCATCAACTCGATGTAGGGCGTATGCGGTGCGGCGTTGAACGCGTAATGGGTGAGCCGGACCGCTTGCTCGCAAATGGCCGCCACCACGGCCGGGTGGCAATGGCCCAGGTTGAGCACGCCGATACCCCCGACAAAGTCGATGTAACGCTTGCCTGCAGTGTCCCAAACCTCGGCGTTTTTACCGTGACTGAGGCTGATGGGGTGAACGATGGAAATCGACTGGCTGATGCTAGCGTGACTCATGGCTCTGGGACTCGGCAGTGGTGGGCGCAGCGCTATCTAAGCCGCGCGCCCGGCCTTGCCGCAAACGAAATAAAGTCGCCGTGTCATTCCACCTTGGAAGGAGCTGCGACTATTCCGACACCCCATCCTTGCCCGCCGCCTTGGATCGGTACAAGGCTTGATCGGCCCGCGCCATCAGCGCAGCCGGGGACTCGCCCATGCGCCGCTCCACCACGCCCAGGCTCAGGGTAACGTTCAAGGCGCCCACGGGGGCCGCCTCCTTGATTTTATGGCGAATCCTTTCGGCCAACTCTTTGGCCTCGTCCAGGCTGCTTTTGGGCAGCACCACCATAAACTCATCGCCGCCCCAGCGCGCCAGCAAGTCGCTTTTGCGTACGCAGGCTTCCAGATGTTCCACTACCCGTATCAGGGTCTGGTCGCCGACGCCATGGCCGTATTGGTCATTGATCGGCTTGAAGTCATCGACATCCATGGCCACCAGTGCCAGGGGCAGGCGGAAGCGTTCGGCGCGGTCGCATTCCTCCAGCAGCACTTTTTCCAGGCGGTACCGGTTGGCGATGCGCGTCAGGGCGTCCCGCTCGGCCAAAGAGCGGTTTTCGTCCAGCTGCAATTGCAGTTGCTGGTTGACGCGCGACAACTCGAGGGTGCGCTCCGCGACCAGTGCTTCCAGGGATTGGTTGCGCTTTTGCAACTGTTCGATGGAGCATTTGCGCGTATGGATATCGCGGTGTGCGCCGACCATGCGCGCCACGGAACCGTCGGGGTTGCGGGCAATGACGTAGCCGCGGTCCTCGATCCAGAGGTACGTACCGTCTTCTTTTCGGCAACGGTATTCGGCCCGGTAATGAGCGGCGCGTTGGCTGATGTAGTCATCGAACACCGTCATCACGCGAGGGTAATCCTCGGGGTGGATCACGTTCTCCCAGGTGAAGACGCTGTTTTCCAGAGAGTGGTGAGAGTATCCAAGCATTTCGTACCAGCCGGGATTGCGGTAGACGAAACCGGTATTGGCGTTCCAGTCCCAGATGCCGTCACTGACCAGTTCCATGATGGCGTGCAACAGGTCTACGTTAAGGTCGGAAACCTCATGGCGTAGCGGTTCTTTGCCGGATGTATCGTCCATCTGCACGCTTCCTGCGGGGGCTGGCGCCCAAGGCCAGTCATGGTTGACGCCGATACTCCGTGGCTGGCGCTACTGTACATCGGCGCTTGCGCGCTTTGAATAGGGCAGGTGTGCTGCTTTTGACGAGTGGCGAAACGCTATTTTTCTGGCGCCATCATCTTTGTCCGAGGCTTCCCATCCGCGTTGTGCTGGTAAATGGCTTGCGGTTGGCCCTGCTCATTGAAAAACACCTGGCCAATGCCCGCCGAGTTCCACAGCCGCTCACCCGCTTCGGCGTGCTCTGGAATATAGGGCACCACCTGCATGGTGCGGCGGCGGGTAAACCAGTTAAGCGGCGAACGCGGGGAGTAGAGCCAGCGGTTGAGGCGGTCGAACCATTCCAGCAGGCGTGGCGGGAACTCGTTCTTGATGCCGCTGCTGGTGATTTGCCAGATATTGGGGCCGCCGTTGCGGTGGCGGATCAGCACTTGGTAGACAAACGAGTAATGCACATCACCGGAAAGGATCACGTAGTTACCCGGCGTGCGCGAGTGGCGGAAGATATTCAAAATCACTTGGGCAGCGCCGCGGTGGGCCATCCAGTTCTCGGCGTCCACCAGCAGTGGGAAGCCACACCAGCTGAAAACCTTTTGCACCGTCTCGATCAGCTTGACGCCGAACACCGGCGCAGGCGAGACAATGATGGCTGACGGGTGGTCCAGTAGCGCTTGTTGCAGTTCGCTCAAGGCTTCCCAGTCCAGTAGCCCGGAAGGTTGCTTGAGGGTGAACTCGCTGCGCCAGCGTCGGGTGCGGGTGTCGAGTACCACCAGCGCCGGGGTGGTGGGCAATACGTAGTGCCACTGCTGGAATTTCAGCAGCGTTGTGACTAGCTCATCCTGCTGTGTGGCGTCCAGGTGGTTGTCTTGCGCCTGGTTGGCAAGTGCCTGGGTTTGGCTCACCAGTTCGCCAAAGACCTTGGGCTGGTTGCCCCAGCCCTGGCATAAAAGATAGGCCATCAAGGCATTACCGATGATGCGTTTGGAGAAGGGATGGCCGTAGGCAGTTTCTTCCCATTGGGCGCTGAGGTTCCAGTCGTCGGTGATGTCGTGATCATCAAAGATCATCAGGGTCGAGAGGTGGGCGAATACCCGGGCGACCCCTGGAAGGCCACTGCGAAATTGATCGATCTGTATCTGTTCGCGGGCATAACGCTGCTGTTCTTGCGCGCTCAGTTGCGGCGGTTGGGGGGAGATCAGTGTCCACGGTGTGGGCGACCAGGCCAGCAGGTACATGGCGATCACTTCGGCAAAGGTCACCAGGTGATTATCGGCGGTGCTGCTGGTGAAAATCGGTTTCTTCACGCCGCCGAAAAAGCGCTCACGCAAGGTCTCGTTACTGTCCAGCGCGGGGAGCAGGTCGGCGCGATGGTAATAGCTGGCGCGATGCCCGTAGAGGGCGGCACTGTCGTCAACCACGGCCCCTTCCAGGTATTCGTCGAACAGGCCCAGGCGCGCGATTAATTCATGAATTGCCCGCAGCATGGGTCCCGCGACGTCGTCGGCGTAGACCTGGTCGCCGCTCATCATCAGCAAGGCGGGGCGTTGTGCCACGGTGGGAGCTTGCGCCAGCAGACGATCAATGCACAGCAACCCGTCATCAGCGCGATGGTGAGGCTTGCGGCAGGAGCCGTGGACCAGTTGGTGGATGCGCCCATGCACGACGAAATCGGGCAGCGTGGCGCCTGCGTACAGCAGATGGGGTGCCCACTGGGCTATTCCGCAGCCGTCAATAAACAGGTCATAGTGGATGTTTACATCCAGAGGCAGGGCGTCAGTCAGGGGCACATCGATCAAGTGGATAAACGAATGGCGCCCGACGGGAACGATTTGACAATGTGCATGAAGGTGAATATCCAGTGTTGATCCCTGAGCGTGCTGCAGCCTCATAACCAGCTTCAGTTCCCGGCTCGCCACCAGCCATAGCACCACACGCTTTGGTTCCAGGCGGCGCAGCAACGGGCCGGCAAGTACGGGGGGAAGTGACTGCAGTTCAGGCATGACGCGATCGGCTCACTAATAAGACAAGCACTCAGTATAACGCTGAAAATGTCGGCATTTCGTCAACGAACGTCAGACAGTAATATGTTGTGGCTATTAATGAATAAGCAGCGCCCTGGGCGCTACTTATTTAGTAGTTGCGCTTAAGTAAGTTTACTCAAAGAACATGGCCTTTGCCGAGACTGTCCAAGCCACCACCATTACGTCTGCCGCCTCTGTCTGCGGTGACCCCATTGTCATTAATCGAATTATCGGGAGCGATTTGATCGAGGCTTCGTTTCGAGCGTGAGTTGACCTTCTCGCTGGCTTGGGTGTCTTGGTCGGGGGCGGATTGGGAAATGTAAGTATTGACGGGATTAAAGCCGATAGAATTGAACACGGTAACGCCTCACTATTAATGGCATGGTTTACATGGCATGTTCTTCCCTGTAACAGTGCTCGGCGTAAGTTAGTGGGGTTCGGTGTTTTTTGCGAGGTGTTCTATGTTTCTGTTTGTGATGGGTGAGTTGGTTTTATTGTTGAATTTTGGTTGTTTTATTTTGAAACTTTGTTAAAGAAATGCAATGTTGTATGAGTATATGTTTGGTTTTCCGTCCTCGGTTATGGGGCAGCAGGGGCAATATGGTTGCCCCTGCCGGCAAATGGCTCAGTTGTTTGCCTCAATCGTCACCTTCGGTACGGTAAATCGAAACTCGCTGCCCTGACCCTGCTTGCTCTCGGCTTCGATCCTGCCGCCATGCGCCTTAACGATGCCTTGGGTGATATACAGCCCCAGCCCGCTGCCGGTGGGGTTGTTTTCAGTCTGGGTCCAATAGCGATCGAACACATGGGGCAAATCGTCCGGCGCAATGCCCTCACCGGAGTCGCGCACCGAAAATACAATCTCCTCGCCGGCGCTCATGGCGCTGATGCCGATGTTGCCCTGGCGCGGAGTGAACTTGATCGCATTGCCGATCAGGTTCGACAGCACCTGGAACAAGCGCTCCGGGTCGGCCTTGATTTGCAGGCCAGGCTCGACATTGAACGACAGGTCGATGCCCTTTTCCGAGGCCAAGGGCGCCAGCAGCGAATACGCCTCTTCAAAAATCTGGCTGACGTCCAGCGCCACCGGCTTGACCACATAGCGCCCGGCTTCGATTTTCGAGGTGTCGAGCAAGTCTTCCAGCAACACGTTCATGCGCCCGGCAGCCTGTTGCATGGTGTCAATGGCGGAAGATATGCGCCGTGAAGTGTGGGGACCATCGGAGCTGAAGGCTTTTTGCATCATGCCGCAGAGCATGGAGATGACGGTCATGGGGTTGCGCAGGTCGTGGGAAACCACCGCGACCAGCTCGTCCCGCGCACGCACCGCTTGTTGCTCGCGCAGCACTTGGCGGGACAGGTCGTTCTCCAGGGCCGAGCGGCGCAAATCGTTGGCGGCAAACAGGTCGCCATGGCTCCACTTGGTGGAGATACCAGCCATTTCCACTTTCCAGATTTCAAACGAGGTGCGTGGGCGAAGGCGCATGCCCGCGTCGCAGGTTTCCAGATTCAGCGGCTTCTGCGGGTCGCCACTCCAGTGGATGTTCTCTTTGACTTCCGGGCGAAACCACAGCACCCCGTTATCCACAGGCTTGGGCAAGCTCATGGCGAGCACGCCGCTGGCCACGCTCTGGTATTCGGCGGCCGGCGGATAAACCGAGGCCAGGTTATGGCTGGAAAATACCGGTGCGCCGTCGCCCTGCAACCACTTGTGCAGCGCGCGTATCTGCGCCGGTTCCGGGCAGTTGCCGTAGCGGTGTAATTGCTTGTCTTCGATGATCGCCACGCCGCCGGAGAGGGTCAGGTCCATCAGCAGTCGGCCTTGCTGGGCCAAGCCGTCGAATACGTTATTGGCAGAGGCTTTCATCGCCCGATCCAGCAGCGCCAGCGCTTCGACTTTCTCGTCGCGCTGGCGGCTCAGCTCCAGGGCCTCCATGGCACTGATCTGCAATGACAGCACCTGGCCGATGGTCTGGCAGGCCATGCGCAGGTCGTTGGGCACCAGCAGCGGCTCACGGTTGCCGCAACTGATCAGGCCCCAGAGTTTGTCGCCCTTCATCAGTGAAATACTCATGGACGACAACACGCCCATGTTCTGCATGTACTGGCAGTGAATCGGCGACACGCTGCGCAGGGTGGCGAAGCTCAGGTCCAGAGGCTGCCCGGTGTCCGGGCGCAATTTGGGCACCAGCGGTACCGGTTCGTAGGATGCATTCGGGATGATCCGTAGCCAGTTGGTGCGATACAGTTCGCGAGCCTGCTCGGGGATGTCGGACGCGGGGAAGAACAGCCCGTTGAACAATTCCATGGACGGCGCCGAGGCCTCGGCGATCACCTGACCATGGCCTTCCTCTTCGAAGCGATAGATGAGCACCCGGTCATAACCGGTCATGGCCTGGATTTCGTTGACGGTGATGGCGTAGAGCGCCTCCAAGGTCTTTGCCGATTGCAGGCGGTGCAGCATCTTGCCCAGGTCGCTGGTGCGGCCATTGTGCGCTCGGGGTTTGAAATCCTTGAGCCGTGGTTCGAATTCCAGCACTAACACGCCCTGATGGCGATGCAACAGGCCTTCGAACTGCTCACCCTTGAAGGTTATCAGCAGGGGCGGCGAGTCCAGGAATGCGCTGTCCTCGGCCATGGTTTGCACGGCCCGGGCGTACTCCTCGCCAATCAATCTGTGCAACGGTTGATCCAACAGCGCCTCGGGGGCGTGGCCGAACAGCGTACCGACGTTGGCACTTACCTGAATGATGTTCAGGCCAGGTTCCGACAAGGTCAGCAGCACGCCGTGGGGCTGGATGGCCCCCGGAAAACGAATGGGTTCGTCGGCGCAGTTGGCAAGCAGCTCTTCAAAATCTTCGGGTTTCATAGCAATACCTCCTGGCTGTCGAGCCATTGCTCAAAGCCGCTGAATGTCGAGCGGGCCGCCATCACCGCGCGCACAGCGGCATCTGTATCCAGTGGCTGACGGCCCAGATAATCGAGGAAATCTTTCCAGCGCCGTCCGGTCTCGGCGCCGTATACATTGAGAAAGGCACCGCCGTTGTCGGCGTTCACATCCAGGCGCAGGGCTATTTCCCGGCGCAGCACTTGGCCGCCCAGGGTGGCGCCTTCCAGCACATACAGGGCGCCGAGGCACGCAGCCGGTGTGTCTAATAGGGGGAGCTGGGTACAGCGAGGCAGGGCATGGATGGCGTGCTCAGTCAGGCCGAGCGCGTGCAGGTCATGGACCAGGGTTGGCGTTTTCACACGCAACGCAGACTCATATCCGTCGGGAATCAAACCGCTGTCATACAGCGCCGCTTCCATTGGCTGATAAAAGCCGTGGTACGCCTGCAGCAAGCGCCGATACCACTGGGCATCCAGGCGCTCGGAAAAAAACGGCAGGCGCTGTTCCAACGCCACATGCAGCAGGCCCGTGCCCGTGCGCAACGTTTCCAACAAGGAGGGCGCACTAACGTCATGGGCCTGTGAATGCATTCAATGAGCTCGAACTGTGGGCCTGTCGGCCATGAATGACGCGTGAAAATGGGCGACGATTCTACACGACTCATTGTCGTCAGCTGAACGCAGAAGCGAAAAGGCTGACCAGCGGATCAGAAAAGTCGCTCCCTGCACCTTACATGACCGCAGAACTAGCCCTCAAGTTCGGTTGAAATGATATCGCGCTGCTATCAATCCCGGGACTGGCCCTAGTGCGTCAATGCTGTCTGCACGCACTCAAGCAAGTGGTCGGTACTCCAGGGCTTGGGCAGAAACCGCACGGAACTGCCCAGCTCGGCGGCGATTTTCGTATTACCTGAGGTCAGCACTACCTGTACTTCAGGCCACCGGTGGGCGACGACACGGCTCAAGTCATAACCATTGAGCAAGCCGGGCATTTGAATATCACTGACAATCAAATCCACCGGGTCATCGCCGCGCTCCAGGTAAATCATCCCTTCGTCTGCCGATGCAAACGATGTCACTACCGCACCAAAGTCTTCCAGCACATCCACCATCAACGCCCGAATGATCTCGTCGTCTTCCAATACCAAAATCGATGGCTGAGCCATGATCCTTACTCCACCATCAGGGGTTCAGTAAGGTGGAGTAGGGGTTGGGTATATAGGTTCGATTGGATGTTTTTTAAACGATGGGTGGTCATTTGGCTGCTTGTGAGCCATGGGCACGACAATCCGTTAAGGTGAACGCCACCCTGCCCTCCAAGGAATGCCATGTTCAACCGTAACCCACTCGTGCCTGAACTGATCGTCACCCGCCTTGGCGCGAGCCTGGCGTTCTGGATCGAACAGTTAGGTTTCGCTATTGCCTATCAGCGCGCAGAAGAAGGCTTTGCCTACCTCGACCTTAACGGCGCGCAAATCATGCTCGAACAATACGACCCCGAGGCCGGCCAGTGGCTTACCGCACCGTTGCAGCCCCCATTCGGGCGCGGCATCAACCTGCAAATCGATGTGCCCGCCGTAGCACCCATCCTGCAACGCTTGGCGCAGATCGGCTGGCCCTTGTTCCGCGATGTAGAGGACGCCTGGTACCGAGCCGGTGACGTGGAGGCCGGGCAGCGCCAGTTCATCGTGCAAGACCCGGACGGGTATCTGGTGCGTCTGGTGCAGCGGCTGGGAGAAAGGCCGGTCGAACAGGCATAATCCAAGGCAACAGCCGATAGGGAGACGTGAATGAAGTATGTGTTATTGACCCTCGCCCTGACCGTTATCGCCGCACCCGCGTTCGCTGCGGGCGACGCCGAGGCGGGCGGCAAACTCTTCACCAAGACCTGCGGCGGCTGCCACAGCATTGGTGAGGGCGCGCGGGGTGGTTTTGGCCCGGAACTGAACGGCATCATTGGCCGGCCTGCCGGTACCACTCAGGACTATCAGTATTCGGATGCGATGAAGAACTCGGGCGTGGTGTGGACGCGGGAAAAACTGGCGGCCTACATTGAAGACCCGAAATCGGTGGTCAGTGGCACGCGGATGATCTTCTGGGGGATCAGTGACCAGGAGAAGATTGAAAATATCCTGGCGTATTTGGAGACATTCCAGCCCAAGTGAGATGCCCAGGCTGGCACGCATCACCGTCCTCTGTCCTCTGTAGGAGCGAGCAGCTCGCTCCTACAAAAAAGCACAGTGTGAGCGTTAGCCTGCATCAAAAGCCTACACACAAGTAGGACCGTTCTGATTTGCGCCTGACCTCACCATTATCGGCAAAGCGTTTGCTACGTTCGTGTGAAAAATACGCGATGGAAGCGCTTAATGCTGACGTTCAACTCCCTATGGAAAAACCACCCGGAAATTTTCGGAGACGCCGCCCCTTGTAGAACCAACGGCGCCAAAAATTTCAGTGACCAATGCGCCATTAACCTGGGCGTAGCACTGCGCAGGTCAGGCGCCGACCTGAGCAGATTGAGAGGCGTGCGCTATTGTTGGCAGCATGCCAAGAGTGAGGGCCATGTGCTGGCGGCTGAGGAAATGGCCAAAGCTCTAAATGGCGCGAATATCCCCGGCTTGCAGCGGCCGAAAAAGATAAAACCTGAGGATTTCGAAGAAGTGTTGGCGGGGCAGCAAGGCATTATCTTTTTCAAAGATTTTTGGCGCCGAGGGAATGAGACGTTTGGCAATCGCAGCGGTGACCACATTGACCTTTGGAATGGACGGCGGTTGACGGATTGGCTGAGTTATCCGCGTATCCAGCTGGGATTTACGATTGAGGGGACGTTCTCGGACTATCACGAGTCCAGGGAGATCTGGTTTTGGAAGATCATATGAAATTGGTTAAGGGCGTGGTGTTTGTCGTCGGGGTGGTTGTAGTGACGCTCGGAGTGTTTAACGGTTTGGTGGTGGTCGTGTCTGCGTATTTTGGGCCGTTTTATCAAGGGGATGCGGATCAGAGCAGGAATTTTGGGCTTTGGTTGGTTGGGAATGGGGTTGTGGTTTTGGGAGCAGCGTTCAGTGGGGCGGTTTGGTATTGCAGGCGTTTGAGTAGGTGGCGGGAATGAAAATGTGTCCGAGTATTAAGTGAATCAGCGGCTGTGATTTTTCCTTAAAGGGCATCGCAGGCAAGCCAGCTCCCACATTTTGAGCGATGTGTATCAGTTGAACCGCAATAAAAAAGACCTTGAAGCATCAAGGTCTTTTTTGTGCCTGTGGATCAACTCAGCAGGTGCTTGGAAATCAGCCGCGAGATTTCCACGATCGAGGTCTTGCCAGTGAATTCGAACTTCACCTTCCCCAACGACGAAAAGTAAATCTCCAACTCCGAATCAAGATCAAACGTCCCGGACGTTTCCACCGAGTACGCCACGATGTTTTTGTACGGCAATGAGGTGAAGTCCTTCTTGCTGCCGGTAATTCCCTGCACGTTCACCGCGATGATGCGTTTGGTGGTGAACACGACGCCGTCGCGCATGGCCTTGTAGGCGTCGACCACTTCTTCGCCGTCCAGCAGCAGGGCCGCTACGCGTTCGGCGTATTCGTTGTTTTGCTTGAGCTTGAAGAAGCCTTTGTTGTTGAAGTCGATCATGTGCCTGTCCTGGGTAAGTGGTGCCGTCGGTGTATGACGTTTTGCTTGCGGATCTGTATCTAACGCCTGGGCCTGCAAGCCCCTAGCATGACGCTCAACACGACCGCGTCGGCGAAGGATTTCACGCTGGCAGCTTAAAAAACCAGGAGCCAATCCATGCCTGATATGTCCAGCTTGCTCGCCTACGGCCTGATTTCACTCGGCATGGTACTGACACCGGGGCCGAACATGATCTACCTCATTTCCCGCTCCATCTGCCAGGGGCGCACGGCCGGGTTGATTTCCCTGGGCGGGGTGGCGCTGGGGTTTGTGGTGTATATGGTGTGCGCGGCGCTGGGTATCACGGCGTTGGTGATGGCGGTGCCGTTTGCCTACGACGCGCTGCGGCTCGGCGGGGCGCTGTATCTGATGTACCTGGCCTGGCAGGCGGTCAAGCCGGGTGGGCGTTCGCCATTCCAGGTGCGCGACTTGCCCAAGGACAGCCCGCGCAAGTTGGTTACCATGGGGCTGGTCACCAACCTGCTCAATCCCAAAGTGGCGGTGATGTATTTGTCGTTGCTGCCCCAGTTCATCGACCCGAACGGTCATGGCAGTGTGCTGGTGCAATCCCTGGCGCTGGGCTCCCTGCAGATTCTTATCAGCGTGAGCGTCAACGCGGTGATTGCCTGCATGGCGGGTTCCATCGCGGTGTTCTTCGTCACCCGGCCTGGTTGGCAGGTGCTGCAGCGCTGGCTGATGGGGTCGGTATTGATGGGCTTGGCGGTGCGGATGGCGGTGGAAGGGCGCAAGTAAGTCCACGTCACAGGATGGCTTTCAGGTAATCCTTGAGTGCGTGGAGCGGGGCGTCGAGTATTTCCAGGGTCGGTGCTTCGCGCACGTTCGTTGCGAGCCGCTGCAACTCGCGACCCATGACGGTATCGGCGCCACCCAGGGTGTCGAGTGCCAGAGACAGGCATTCATCGAGCTTCACTTGGATCTCGGCCAGGTTTCCCTGGCGCACCAACAACCCAAACACCTCGCGATCATAGCCCTCCATCACGGGATCATCGCGCAGCAACGGGCTGCCGTCGTCAGTCTCATGCACCAGCTTCAACGCAAACAACGCAACCGCTTCAAGCGTCAACTCCATGGTCCCGCTCCCTCCACTGCCACGCCTGGCACTTTTTTGCAGGCGAAAAAAAAGACCTTGAATTTCAAGGTCTTTCTTTAAGATGGTGCCCCGAGGGAGACTCGAACTCCCACTCCTTTCGAAAACGGATTTTGAATCCGCCGCGTCTACCAATTCCGCCATCAGGGCTCAATGGCGGCGAAGTATAGAGATGAGATTACCGTTGGTCAATCACGTTTCATGGTCTATTTTCACTATTTCCGCTAGACTTCCCGGCCCTGCTAGACGAACCCCATCATGCGCGTTGCTGACTTTACTTTTGAGCTCCCTGATTCGCTGATCGCTCGCCACCCTTTGGCCGAGCGTCGCGCCAGTCGACTGCTGACCCTGGACGGGGTCAGCGGTGCCCTCGCACACCGTCAATTCACTGATTTGCTTGAGCATTTGCGCCCAGGCGATCTGATGGTTTTCAACAATACCCGGGTGATTCCGGCGCGGCTGTTTGGCCAGAAAGCATCCGGCGGCAAGCTGGAAATCCTGGTGGAGCGGGTGCTGGACAGCCACCGCGTGCTCGCCCATGTGCGCTCCAGCAAATCGCCCAAACCGGGGTCGAGCATCTTGATTGAGGGCGGTGGCGAAGCCGAGATGGTCGCGCGCCACGATGCCTTGTTCGAGCTCAAGTTTGCCGAAGAAGTGTTGCCGTTGTTGGAGCGCGTCGGCCATATGCCGTTGCCTCCTTATATAGACCGCCCCGATGAAGACGCGGACCGCGAGCGCTATCAGACCGTGTACTCACAGCGCCTCGGCGCCGTCGCCGCCCCGACTGCCGGGCTGCATTTCGACCAGCCATTGCTGGATGCGATTGCCGCCAAGGGCGTCGACACGGCCTATGTGACCCTGCACGTGGGGGCCGGTACGTTTCAGCCGGTGCGTGTGGATAACATCGAAGACCACCATATGCACAGCGAGTGGCTGGAAGTCAGCCAGGACGTGGTGGATGCGGTGGCGGCGTGCAAGGCGCGTGGCGGTCGAGTGGTTGCCGTGGGCACCACCAGTGTGCGTTCGCTGGAGAGTGCAGCGCGTGATGGCGTGCTCAAGCCGTTCAGTGGCGACACCGATATCTTCATTTTTCCAGGGCGACCTTTTCATGTGGTCGATTGCCTGGTCACCAACTTCCATTTGCCGGAATCCACGCTGTTGATGCTGGTGTCGGCATTTGCCGGTTACCCGGAAACCATGGCTGCCTACCAGGCCGCCATTGCTAACGAGTACCGTTTTTTCAGCTACGGTGATGCGATGTTTATCACCCGTAACCCGGCGCCGCGCGGCCCTGAGGACAACTTATGAGTCGTATGTCGTTTGAATTGCTCGCTACGGACGGCAAAGCCCGTCGCGGCCGCCTGACCTTCCCGCGCGGCACTGTGGAGACCCCGGCCTTCATGCCGGTCGGCACCTACGGCACCGTCAAAGGCATGTTGCCCCGCGACATCGTCGCCACCGGTGCCGAGATTATCCTCGGCAATACCTTCCACCTGTGGCTGCGCCCGGGCACGGAAGTGATCAAGAAGCATGGCGACCTGCATGACTTCATGAAGTGGCAAGGCCCGATCCTCACCGACTCCGGTGGTTTCCAGGTGTTCAGCCTGGGCGCCATGCGCAAGATCAAGGAAGAGGGCGTGACCTTCGCCTCGCCGGTCGACGGCGCCAAGGTGTTCATGGGCCCGGAAGAGTCGATGCAGGTGCAGCGTGACCTGGGCTCGGACATCGTGATGATTTTCGACGAGTGCACACCGTACCCGGCCGATGAAGACGTGGCGCGTATCTCCATGGAGCTGTCGCTGCGTTGGGCCCAGCGTTCGAAGAACGCCCATGGCGATAACACGGCGGCGCTGTTCGGTATTGTCCAGGGCGGCATGCATGAAAGCCTGCGCAAACGCTCGCTGGAAGGCCTCGACAAGATCGGCTTCGACGGCCTGGCCATCGGCGGTTTGTCGGTGGGCGAGCCCAAGCACGAAATGATCAAGGTGCTCGATTACCTGCCAGGCCTGATGCCCGCAGACAAACCTCGTTACCTTATGGGCGTTGGCAAACCGGAAGATCTCGTAGAGGGTGTGCGCCGCGGTGTGGACATGTTCGATTGCGTGATGCCAACCCGTAATGCCCGCAATGGGCATCTGTTCATCGATACAGGCGTGCTGAAGATCCGTAACGCGTTCCATCGCCATGATGATTCGCCGCTGGATCCTACCTGTGACTGCTACACCTGCCAGAACTTCTCCCGTGCTTATCTGCACCATCTGGACAAGTGTGGGGAAATGCTGGGTAGCATGTTGAATACCATCCACAATTTGCGTCATTACCAAGTCCTGATGGCTGGTTTGCGCGAGGCTATTCAACAGGGTACATTGGCCGCCTTCGTCGATGCCTTCTATGCCAAGCGTGGCCTCCCTGTGCCGCCCTTGGACTGAGTTTTCCGACCCTAAGATTCACTATTTGCAACTGGAGTGCTAAATGAGCTTTTTTATCTCTAACGCCATGGCTGACGCCGCTGCGCCTGCTGCTGCCGGCCCTATGGGCGGTGGTTTCGAGTGGATTTTCCTGGTCGGCTTCCTGGTCATTTTCTACCTTATGATCTGGCGTCCACAGGCCAAGCGCGCCAAAGAGCAGAAAAACCTGCTGGGCAGCCTGCAAAAAGGCGACGAAGTCGTGACCACTGGCGGTATCGCCGGCAAGATCACCAAGGTTTCCGATGCTTTCGTGGTACTGGAAGTCTCCGACACCGTGGAAATGAAGTTCCAGAAGGGCGCCATCGCCGCCACGCTGCCTAAAGGCACGCTCAAAGCGATCTGAGTAACAACCTTTACCAATCGACGGGGCGCGCAAGGCGCCCCGCGTTATAAGCGGGCGGCGTGATGCTGAACAAATACCCTCTGTGGAAATACGTACTGATCCTGGCGGTGCTGGCGATCGGTTTTATTTATTCCGCTCCCAATCTCTATCCTGATGACCCGGCGATCCAGATCTCTGGCGCCAGCACTTCGCTGCAGGTCAATCAGGCTGATCTGGACCGTGCGAGCAAAGCGCTCAACGACGCGGGCATCCAGGTTAAAGCGGCAACCTTGGCGGCTGGTTCCAAAGGCGGCTTGTTGCGCCTGACCAAGCAAGAAGACCAATTGCCGGCCAAGGATGTCGTACGCAAGGCCATGGGTGACGACTACGTTGTCGCGCTCAACCTGGCCCAGACCACGCCACAATGGCTGCGCAGCATTGGCGCGCACCCGATGAAGCTGGGTCTGGACTTGTCCGGTGGTGTGCACTTCCTGCTGGAAGTCGACATGGACAAGGCCCTGGACGCACGTCTGAAGGTTTACGAAGGCGACGTGAAGAGCCTGCTGCGCAAAGAGAAGCTGCGTTATCGCAGCCTGCCGCAGCTCAACGGCGCTATCCAGCTGGGCTTTGCTGACGAAGCATCCCGCGAACAGGCCCGTGCGCTGATCCGCAAGAACTTCAATGACTTCGACATCGTACCGGCCGACCTCAATGGTCAAGCGGTGCTGCGTCTGGCGATGAGCCCGGCCAAGATCGCTGAAATCCGCGAATACTCCATCAAGCAGAACCTGACCACGGTCCGTAACCGCGTCAACGAGCTGGGTGTAGCCGAGCCGATCGTGCAGCGCCAGGGCGCCAACCGCATCGTGGTTGAGCTGCCAGGCGTACAGGACACCGCTGAAGCCAAGCGTATCCTCGGCAAGACCGCCAACCTGGAGTTCCGTCTCGCGGCAGACCCAGGCGCTACGCGTGCCACTTCCGAAGAATTCGAATTCCGCGAAGGCAACCGCCCTCCAGCGCTGATCGAGCGTGGCTTGATCATCACCGGTGACCAGGTGACCGACGCCAAGGCCGGTTTCGGCGAGCACGGCACGCCTGAAGTGAACATCCGTCTGGATGGCCACGGTGGCGAACTGATGAGTCGCGCCACGCGCAGCAACGTCGGTCGCAGCATGGCGGTGATCTTCATCGAGCAACGCCCGGTGACCACCTACACCAAGCAGATGGTCAATGGCGTCGAGAAAGACGTGCCAGTGCAGACCTTCAAGGAAGAGAAGAAGATCATCAGCCTGGCGACCATTCAGTCGCCGCTGGGTGCTCAGTTCCGTATCACTGGCCTGAACGGCCAGGGCGAGTCTTCCGAGCTGGCGTTGCTGCTGCGTGCCGGTGGCCTGGCGGCACCGATGTACTTCGCTGAAGAACGTACCATCGGCCCGAGCCTGGGTGCCGACAACATCACCAAGGGTGTCGATGCGGCGCTGTGGGGTATGTTGTTCGTGTCGCTGTTCATCATCGCCATCTACCGCTTCTTTGGTGTGATCGCCACTGTCGCCCTCGCGGGCAACATGGTGATGCTGCTGGCCTTGATGTCGTTGCTGGGCGCCACACTGACCCTGCCAGGTATCGCCGGTATCGTACTCACCATGGGTATGGCGGTGGACGCCAACGTGCTGATCTTCTCGCGGATTCGTGAAGAGATCGCCGCCGGCATGACCGTACAGCGTGCAATCAACGAAGGCTTCGGCCGGGCATTTACCGCGATCCTCGACTCCAACCTGACCACCTTGTTGGTCGGCGGGATTCTCTTCGCCATGGGCACGGGCCCGGTGAAAGGCTTTGCGGTGACCATGTCCCTCGGGATCTTTACCTCGATGTTCACGGCCATCATGGTGACCCGCGCAATGGTCAACCTGATCTTTGGCGGGCGTGACTTCAAGAAGTTGTGGATTTAAGGGGCTGCCATGTTACGTACAATCAACTTCATGGGCGTTCGCAACGTTGCGTTCGGCGTCACCGTGCTCCTTACCGTTCTGGCGTTGTTCAGCTGGTTCCATAAGGGCCTGAACTACGGCCTGGACTTCACCGGCGGTACGCTCATCGAGCTGACCTACGAGAAGCCGGCCGACGTTACCCTGGTGCGCAGCGAGCTGGTCAAGGCCGGCTATCACGAAGCCGTTGTGCAGAGCTTCGGCGCCACCACAGACCTGTTGGTGCGCATGCCTGGCGAAGACCCGCAACTGGGTCACCAGGTAGCCGAGGCCTTGCAAAAGGTGGGTGGCGACAACCCGGCATCGGTCAAGCGCGTCGAGTTCGTCGGCCCGCAAGTGGGTGAAGAGCTGCGCGACCAGGGCGGCCTCGGCATGCTGATGGCGCTGGTCGGCATCATGATCTACCTGGCTTTCCGCTTTCAGTGGAAGTTCGGTGTCGGCGCCATTGTGTCGCTGATCCACGACGTGGTCGTGACCGTGGGTATCCTGGCCTACTTCCAGATCACCTTCGACCTGACCGTACTGGCGGCTGTGCTGGCGATCATTGGTTACTCGCTCAACGACACCATTGTGGTCTTCGACCGGGTTCGTGAGAACTTCCGCGTGCTGCGCAAGGCGACGTTGATCGAGAACATCAACATCTCCACCACGCAGACCCTGCTGCGGACCATGGCGACGTCGATCTCCACCTTGCTGGCGATTGCTGCGTTGATGATCTTCGGTGGCGACAACCTGTGGGGCTTCTCCCTGGCGCTGTTTATCGGCGTTCTGGCGGGTACCTACTCGTCGATCTACATCGCCAACGTGGTGCTGATCTGGCTGAACCTCAACAGCGAAGACTTGATCCCTCCTGCCGCTACCGACAAGGAGGTCGACGACCGTCCTTGATGGGCGTTTGTTGATCCGCTGTTACAAGAAAGGCGCGAGTATTGAACTCGCGCCTTTTTTTTTGCTCCAAGGCTGGGTATAGCGCGGATCTTTCGGTCCGCTTGTGATGGTCAGGAGGTTCATGTGAACAAGTCGTTGCTGGTTGGTGCGGTATTGGGTGCTGTCGGTGTGACTGCCGGAGGCGCTGTTGCCACCTACAGCCTGGTAAAAAGCGGCCCTGAGTATGCGCAAGTACTGGCGGTGCAGCCGGTTAAAACCCAGATCAAAACCCCGCGTGAGGTCTGCAAGGACGTCACTGTGACCCGGCAACGTCCGGTGCAGGACCAACATCAGATCGCCGGTACCGTGGTGGGTGCCCTTGCGGGTGGCCTGCTGGGCAACCAGATTGGTGGCGGTAACGGTAAGAAGCTGGCCACCGTGGCCGGTGCGGTCGGTGGTGGCTACGCCGGTAACAAGGTTCAGGAAGGTATGCAGAACCGCGATACCTACACCACTACGCAAACTCGCTGTAACACCGTTAACGACATCAGTGACAAGGTGGTCGGATATGACGTGCGTTACAACCTGGACGGCAAGGAAGGTACCGTGCGTATGGAGCGCGACCCTGGCAGCCAGATCCCGGTGGATAAGGAAGGTCGTCTGATCCTGGGTCAGAACCAGCAGTAATCCCCAGGTCTGGTTTCGATCCAAGTGTGGGAGCTGGCTTGTCTGCGATAGCGGTGGGTCAGTAACTAATCAGTTGGCTGGCAGCCCGCCATCGCAGGCAAGCCAGCTCCCAGATTGGATTGTATTGAATCAGTTGGAATTGGTTTTTTGCTAAATCCCACGCATAAAAAAAGCACCCCGCGGGGTGCTTTTTTGTGCTCGCTCGCTTAGCGCTTCAGCGAAGCCGGCAGGTGCGGCTGGATCGCCGTCAGTACTGCCTTGAAGCATTTGGTGTTGCCAGCCACGACGTGGCCTTTCTCCAGGAAGTCATGACCACCGGTGAAGTCGCTCACCAGGCCGCCTGCTTCCTGAATCAGCAGGGCGCCTGCTGCCATGTCCCACTCGGACAGGCCCGACTCCCAGAACGCATCAAAGCGACCGGCGGCTACATACGCCAGGTCCAAGCTGGCTGCACCGGCACGGCGGATGCCGGCGGTCTGGCCAACCAGGGCGCGGAACATGCCCAGGTAGTTCTCCAGGTTGTCCATCTGGTCGTCACGGAACGGGAAGCCGGTACCCAGCAGGGCGCCTTCCAGGCTGGTGCGGCCGCTGACACGCAGGCGGCGGCCGTTCAGTTGGGCGCCACGGCCACGGCTGGCGGTGAATTCTTCCTGGCGAACCGGGTCCAGCACAACGGCGTGTTCCAGGCGGCCACGGTATTTGCAGGCGATGCTCACGGCAAAGTGCGGGATGCCGCGCAGGAAGTTGGTGGTGCCATCCAGTGGGTCGATGATCCACAGGTAGTCTTCGCCTTCGCCACTGCCTTTGTGCAGGCCGGTTTCTTCACCGAGGATGCCGTGGGTAGGGTAGGCCTTGCGCAGGGCGTCGATGATTTTCTGTTCGGCGGCGCGATCCACCTCGGATACATAATCCTTGGCGTCTTTTTCGTCGACCTTGATGGTATCCAGGCGCTCGATGGAGCGGAAGATCAATTCACTGGCGCTGCGGGCGGCGCGCAGCGCGATATTCAGCATGGGCTGCATGGATAGGTCACCTAAGGTTGTTAAAGAAAGCCGAGCATTCTAGCAGAAACTTTCTCAAGGTGAAGGACGACGTTCGCTTTCATGGCATAACCTTAGGCGGTTCTGTAAGATTTGCTCCCCTTTCCTGTGTCCGCGAGCGCCTCCCTTGCTGCAAAACATTCGTGTCGTCTTGGTCAATACCAGTCATCCCGGCAACATCGGCGGGGTGGCGCGAGCCATGAAAAACATGGGGCTGACGCGCCTGGTGCTGGTCGAACCGCGGGTATTCCCGCACCACGAGGCTGATGCCCGTGCGTCCGGCGCCAATGACTTGCTTGAAAATGCCCAAGTGGTCGCCACTTTGGAGGACGCCTTGGTCGGCTGCAATCTGGTGCTCGGCACCAGTGCCCGTGATCGTCGTATCCCTTGGCCGCTGCTGGATCCGCGTGAATGCGGCACCAAAGTGGTGGAAGAGGCTGCTGGCGGTGCTGAAATCGCCTTGGTATTCGGCCGTGAAGACTCCGGCCTGACCAACGAAGAGCTGCAGCGATGTCATTACCACGTGCATATTCCCTCAGACCCTGAGTTCAGCTCGCTGAACCTCGGGGCTGCGGTGCAGGTGCTGACTTATGAAGTGCGCATGGCCTGGCTGGCCGCTGCTGGCCAGCCGAGCAAAATGGAAAAGGAAGAGGTTGCCTCGACCAAAAGTGGTGAGTTGGCCACCATGGACGAGCTGGAACGGTTCTATGAGCACCTGGAGCAAACCCTGGTCGCCATCGAATTCCTCGACCCTGAAAAGCCACGGCACTTGATGGCGCGCCTGCGTCGCTTATACGGCCGCAGCTCGGTGAGCCGGGCTGAAATGAACATATTGCGTGGCATCCTCACGGAAACCCAGAAAGCGGCCCGTGGTGAGCTTCTTGAGCGGAAGGATTAAAAATGTTCGAGCGTTTGCGAGAAGATATCCAAAGTGTTTTCCACCGTGACCCGGCGGCGCGCAACGCCTTTGAAGTGCTGACCTGCTACCCGGGCATGCACGCGATCTGGATCCACCGCTTGTCCGGCGCCCTGTGGGGCATGGGCTGGAAGTGGCTGGCGCGGCTGGTATCGAACTTTGGGCGTTGGTTGACCGGTATCGAGATCCATCCGGGTGCCAAGGTAGGTCGTCGGTTCTTTATCGACCACGGCATGGGTATCGTGATTGGCGAGACGGCCGAGATCGGCGATGACGTCACCCTCTATCAAGGCGTCACCCTGGGCGGCACCACCTGGAACAAGGGTAAGCGCCACCCAACGCTGGGCGATGGCGTGGTAGTAGGGGCGGGCGCCAAGGTGCTCGGGCCGTTTACGGTGGGTGCCGGCGCCAAGGTTGGCTCCAACGCGGTAGTGACCAAGGCTGTGCCGCCGGGTGCTACGGTTGTGGGCATTCCAGGCCGCATCATCGTCAAGCCGCAAGTCGGTGATGAGCAAGAGGCCAAGCGCAAGGCGATGGCCGAGAAGATTGGTTTCGATGCCTATGGCGTCAGTGAAGATATGCCCGACCCGGTGGCTCGTGCGATTGGTCAATTGCTTGATCATTTGCAGGCGGTGGACGGCAAGCTGGAGGGTATGTGCGGGGCGCTGAAGGAGTTGGGTAGCCCGTACTGTGCCAAAGACTTGCCTGAACTGCGTGAGGAAGATTTTGCTGAAATCAAGGACGAAGCCGCTACCACCAAGGCAGGCTGAACGCGATCTCTTGTGGGAGCTGGCTTGCCTGCGATTGCGGTGGGCCAGCAACCTATAAGCAAGCTGATAGACAGCTATCGCAAGCCAGTCAGCTCCCACATTTGATCTCCATTGGTTCGGTGGTCTTGCAGCAGGCCTGGTTGCGCTGTTCGATCCCACCCCATCCTGCTATGATTCGCGCGCCCTTTTTACGGGTAATCCTGACTAAAGTACTAGGTCTTATAGTTGACTTAAATACTCGGGAATCGCATACTTGCTCCCATTCTGAAACACCTTGGTACTTGTCCATGAGACTGACTACAAAAGGCCGATACGCGGTGACCGCCATGCTCGACTTGGCCTTGCACGCGCAAACTGGGCCGGTGTCCCTGGCCGATATCTCCGAGCGCCAAGGCATTTCCCTGTCCTATCTCGAGCAGTTGTTCGCCAAATTGCGCCGTAGCAATCTGGTTTCCAGCGTTCGCGGTCCGGGTGGCGGCTATCAGCTGTCCCGCGACATGCAGGGTATTCAGGTAGCCCAGGTGATCGACGCGGTCAACGAATCCGTCGATGCCACCAAATGCCAGGGTTTGGGTGACTGCCATGCCGGCGACACCTGCCTGACACACCACTTGTGGTGTGACTTGAGCCTGCAGATCCATGAGTTTTTGAGTGGTATCAGCTTGGCTGATCTTGTGACTCGCCGTGAGGTGCAAGAAGTAGCCCAGCGTCAGGACCAGCGCCGTTGCAACACCAAGGCGCCGCGTCTGGACAAGATCGAAGCGTCCGCCGTCGAGTGACAGCCGAAGAGCTAACGGCACGCCAGCCAGCCTGATTTAGGAGAAAGTCCATGAAATTGCCGATTTACCTTGATTACTCAGCGACCACCCCGGTTGATCCGCGTGTCGCGCAAAAAATGAGCGAATGCCTGCTGGTCGACGGAAACTTCGGCAACCCGGCCTCCCGTTCCCACGTATTCGGCTGGAAAGCCGAGGAAGCGGTCGAGAACGCTCGTCGCCAGGTCGCTGACCTGGTCAATGCCGACCCGCGCGAAATCGTCTGGACCTCCGGTGCCACCGAGTCCGACAACCTGGCTATCAAGGGCGCGGCGCATTTCTACGCGACCAAAGGCAAACACCTGATCACCACCAAGATTGAGCACAAGGCTGTCCTGGACACCATGCGCCAACTGGAGCGTGAAGGTTTCGAGGTCACCTACCTTGAGCCAACCACCGACGGTATCGTCACCCCGGCGATGATCGAAGCTGCGATGCGTGAAGACACCATCCTGGTTTCGGTGATCCACGTGAACAACGAAATCGGCACGATCAACGACATCGCCGCCATCGGCGAGCTGACCCGCTCCAAGGGTGTGTTGCTGCACGTCGACGCTGCTCAGTCCACCGGCAAGGTCGATATCGACCTGTCCAAGCTGAAAGTCGACCTGATGTCGTTCTCGGCCCACAAGACTTACGGCCCTAAAGGCATCGGCGCGCTGTACGTGAGCCGCAAGCCTCGCGTGCGCATCGAAGCCACCATGCACGGCGGCGGTCACGAGCGCGGCATGCGTTCGGGCACCCTGGCGACCCACCAGATCGTCGGCATGGGCGAAGCTTTCCGTGTAGCCAAGGAAGACATGGCTGCCGAAAACGTGCGCATCAAGGCCCTGAGCGATCGCTTCTACAAGCAGGTCGAAAATCTTGAAGAGTTGTACATCAACGGCAGCATGACCGCCCGTGTACCGCACAACCTGAATTTGAGCTTCAACTACGTTGAAGGCGAGTCGCTGATCATGGCGCTCAAGGACCTGGCGGTATCGTCCGGTTCGGCCTGCACCTCGGCGTCCCTTGAGCCTTCGTACGTACTGCGCGCCCTGGGCCGCAACGACGAACTGGCCCACAGCTCTATCCGCTTTACGTTCGGCCGCTTCACCACTGAAGAGCAAGTCGACTACGCCGCGCAGAAGGTCTGCGAAGCCGTCAACAAGCTACGCGTTCTGTCGCCACTGTGGGACATGTACAAAGACGGTGTCGATATTTCCAAGATCGAGTGGGCGGCACACTAACTATAGAAGCCGCCACCCAAGCTCTGTAGGAACGTGGCGGAAAACGCAGGCGTTTCTACAGGGTTCCAGAGCGGCCCTGATGAGTGAGGATTCAGTACCATGGCTTACAGCGAAAAGGTCATCGACCACTACGAAAACCCGCGCAACGTCGGCAAGATGAACGCGGAAGATCCAGATGTCGGCACCGGCATGGTCGGCGCCCCGGCGTGCGGCGATGTGATGCGCCTGCAGATCAAGGTCAACGATGCTGGCGTTATCGAAGACGCCAAATTCAAGACTTACGGCTGCGGTTCGGCCATCGCCTCCAGCTCCCTGGCGACCGAATGGATGAAAGGCAAGACCCTGGATGAGGCTGTCACTATCAGCAATACCCAGTTGGCCGAAGAACTGGCGTTGCCGCCGGTGAAAATCCACTGCTCCGTACTCGCTGAAGATGCCATCAAGGCAGCCGTTCGCGACTACAAGCAGAAGAAAGGCTTGATCTAAGCATTTGGCGACGAGTAAGGAGTCAACGATGGCTATCAGCATGACAGAAGCGGCTGCGCAGCACATTCGCCGCTCCCTGAATGGGCGCGGTAAAGGTGAGGGGATTCGTCTGGGTGTACGCACCACGGGCTGTTCCGGCCTTGCCTACGTGCTGGAGTTTGTCGACGAGGTGGTTGAAGAGGATCAGGTGTTCGAAAGTCACGGCGAGAAAGTGATCATCGACCCCAAGAGCCTGACCTACCTGGACGGCACCGAACTCGATTTCGTCAAGGAAGGGTTGAACGAAGGCTTCAAGTTCAACAACCCTAACGTGCGCGGTGAATGTGGCTGCGGCGAAAGCTTCAACATCTGAGGCTACTCGTGGGTACTCCTTGTCATTTCGCTTTATTCGAGCTGCAGCCGAGCTTTCGGCTGGACCTTGAGCAGCTCGCCACGCGCTACCGTGAATTGGCGCGTGGGGTGCATCCAGACCGCTTCGCTGACGCTTCCGAGCGTGAGCAGCGCTTGGCCCTTGAGCAATCGGCCAGCCTCAACGAAGCCTATCAGACGCTCAAAAGCCCCGCGAAACGCGCGCGTTACCTGCTCGCCCTGAACGGTGGCGAGTTGCCGTTGGAAGTTACGGTGCACGATCCGGACTTCCTCATGCAGCAGATGCAGTGGCGCGAAGAGCTCGAAGACTTGCAGGACGAAGCCGATATAGCCGGTGTTGCGGTCTTCAAGCGTCGTCTGAAAACCGCCCAGGATGAGCTCAACGAAAGCTTCGCAGCCTGTTGGGATGATGCGGCGCAACGCGAACAGGCCGAACGCCTGATGCGGCGCATGCAGTTTCTCGACAAGCTCACCTACGAAGTGCGCCAGCTAGAAGAGCGCCTCGACGATTAACCCAGTGCTGCCCGTGATGCACGCCTGATAGACAGATAAGACCTGATTACCATGGCTCTACTGCAAATCGCCGAACCCGGCCAAAGCCCTCAACCGCACCAGCGTCGCCTGGCGGTCGGGATTGACCTGGGCACCACCAATTCCCTGGTTGCTGCCTTGCGCAGCGGCCTGTCCGAACCGCTGCCCGACGCCGATGGGCAGGTGATCCTGCCGTCTGCCGTGCGTTATCACGCCGACCGCACTGAAGTGGGCGAATCGGCCAAGCTCGCCGCGTCCGCAGACCCCTTGAACACGGTGTTGTCGGTCAAGCGCTTGATGGGTCGTGGGTTGTCCGACGTCAAGCAATTGGGTGACCAATTGCCGTACCGCTTTGTCGGCGGCGAGTCCCATATGCCGTTCATCGACACTGTCCAAGGGCCCAAGAGCCCGGTGGAAGTGTCGGCCGATATCCTCAAGGTGCTGCGCCAGCGTGCGGAAAACACCTTGGGTGGTGAGCTGGTAGGGGCGGTTATCACCGTGCCGGCGTATTTCGATGACGCCCAGCGTCAAGCCACCAAGGACGCGGCGAAGCTGGCCGGCCTGAATGTGCTGCGCCTGCTCAACGAACCGACCGCTGCGGCTGTGGCCTATGGCCTGGATCAGCACGCTGAAGGCCTGGTCGCTATTTATGATCTGGGCGGCGGTACCTTCGATATTTCGATCCTGCGCCTGACCGGCGGTGTGTTTGAAGTGCTCGCGACCGGCGGCGACAGCGCTCTGGGCGGCGATGATTTCGATCACGCCATCGCTGGCTGGATCATCAGCAGTGCCGGCTTGTCGGCCGACCTGGACCCAGGCGCGCAGCGCAACCTGCTGCAAACTGCCTGTGCGGCCAAAGAGGCGCTGACTGACGCTGCTTCTGTTGATGTTTGCTACGGTAACTGGTCGGCGCCACTGACTCGCGAAGCCTTTGATACGCTGATCGAGCCGATGGTTGCCCGCAGCCTCAAAGCCTGCCGTCGTGCTGTGCGTGATTCCGGTATCGAGTTGGAAGACGTTGGCGCAGTGGTCATGGTAGGTGGTTCCACCCGCGTGCCGCGCGTGCGTGAAGCGGTAGCCGAAGCCTTTGGGCGCCAACCACTGACCGAAATCGACCCGGATCAAGTCGTCGCCATCGGCGCTGCCATCCAGGCCGATACCCTGGCTGGTAACAAACGTGATGGCGGCGAATTGCTTTTGCTCGACGTGATCCCATTGTCCCTGGGCCTGGAAACCATGGGCGGCCTGATGGAGAAGGTGATCCCGCGCAACACCACCATCCCCGTTGCTCGCGCCCAGGATTTCACTACATACAAAGATGGCCAGACGGCCATGATGATTCATGTGCTGCAAGGTGAGCGTGAGCTGATCAGCGACTGCCGCTCCCTGGCGCGTTTTGAATTGCGTGGCATCCCGGCCATGGTGGCGGGCGCGGCGAAAATTCGCGTGACCTTCCAGGTCGATGCCGATGGCCTGCTCAGTGTCGCTGCGCGCGAACTGGCGTCTGGCGTTGAAGCCAGCATCCAGGTCAAGCCGTCCTACGGCCTCACCGATGGCGAAATCGCCAAGATGCTCAAGGATTCGTTCCAGTATGCCGGTGACGACAAGGTCGCCCGCGTATTGCGCGAGCAACAAGTGGATGCCCAGCGCCTGCTCGAAGCGGTGCAGGGCGCCCTTGAAGCCGACGGCGAGCGCTTGCTGGATGCCGAAGAACGCATGGTCATTGACCTGCAGATGCAGGAACTGGCCGAACTGATGAAAGGCAACGATGGTTACGCCATCGAGCAACAGACCAAGCGCCTGTCGCAAGTGACTGATGCCTTTGCCGCCCGCCGTATGGATCAGACGGTTAAAGCCGCGCTGGCGGGCCGCAACCTGAATGAAATTGAGGAATAACTGATGCCGCAGGTCACTTTTCTACCGCACGCCGAACATTGCCCTGAGGGCATGGTCGTGGAGGCTGAGACCGGCAAGTCCCTGCTAGACGTCGCCCATGACAACCACATCGAGATCGAAAGTGCCTGTGGCGGCGTCAATGCCTGCACCACCTGTCACTGCATCATTCGTAAAGGTTTCGACAGCCTAAATGAGGCTGACGACCTGGAAGAAGACTATCTTGATCGGGCGTGGGGCCTGGAGCCGACGTCGCGCCTGAGTTGTCAGGCGAAAGTGGGGACTGAAGACCTCACCGTCGAAATCCCGAAATATTCGCTCAACCATGCAGCCGAAGCGCCGCATTGATTCAAGGAAATGTCATGAGCCTGAAATGGGTTGATGTACAAGAAATCGCTATACAACTTGCTGAAGCTCATCCTGAGGTCAATCCTCTTACCGTGAACTTCGTCAAGCTGCGCGACCTCGTAATGGCACTGCCGGATTTTGACGACATCCCTGACCGGGGTGGCGAAAAGGTCCTTGAGGCGATTCAAGGCCTGTGGATCGAAGAAGCAGACTGAGCCGCCTTTTTACGCAGTTAGGCAATACCCAATAACCCGCGTATAATTCGCGGGTTTAATTTTTCGTAAATTACCGTTTCTGGAGTTACACCATGGCTGTTCAACGTACTTTCTCCATCATCAAGCCTGACGCTGTTGCAAAAAACGTCATCGGCGAGATCACCACTCGTTTCGAAAAAGCCGGCCTGAAGGTTGTAGCTTCGAAACTCAAGCAACTGTCCAAGGCTGAAGCTGAAGGCTTCTACGCTGAGCACAGCGCTCGTGGCTTCTTCGGCGACCTGGTTGCCTTCATGATCTCCGGTCCTGTTGTTGTCCAGGTTCTGGAAGGCGAAAACGCTATCGCTCTGAACCGTGAGCTGATGGGCGCTACCAACCCTAAAGAAGCTGCTGCTGGCACCATCCGTGCTGACTTCGCTGAATCCATCGACGCCAACGCTGTTCACGGCTCGGACTCCGAAGCTGCTGCTGCTCGCGAAATCTCGTACTTTTTCGCTGCTACTGAAGTAACCGCTCGCTAAGCATCGGCTTAAAGAGTGAGGGTGAATCCATGACTACATCGACTGTTAAAACCAACCTGCTGGGTCTGACTCAGCCGGAAATGGAGAAATTCTTCGACTCAATCGGGGAGAAGCGTTTCCGTGCCGGTCAGGTAATGAAGTGGATTCACCACTTTGGCGTCGACGATTTCGACGCCATGACGAACGTCAGCAAGGCCCTGCGCGACAAGCTCAAGGCCATTGCCGAGGTGCGTGGTCCCGAAGTGGTCAGCGAGGAC
Source organism: Pseudomonas sp. 22072 (assembly GCF_052046095.1). NCBI lineage: Bacteria > Pseudomonadati > Pseudomonadota > Gammaproteobacteria > Pseudomonadales > Pseudomonadaceae > Pseudomonas > Pseudomonas sp. 22072. The sequence goes on along the minus strand of NZ_JBQEQE010000003.1, from coordinate 199,703 downwards.
ATTTCCAGCGACGGTACCCGTAAGTGGGTAGTGCGCGTGGCGTCCGGCAGCTGTGTCGAGACCGTGTACATTCCCCAGGGCAAACGTGGCACTTTGTGCGTTTCGTCCCAGGCAGGCTGTGCCCTGGACTGCAGTTTCTGCTCCACCGGCAAGCAAGGCTTCAATAGCAACCTCACCGCCGCCGAAGTCATCGGCCAGGTGTGGATTGCCAACAAATCCTTTGGCAGCGTCCCGGCGACCGTCGACCGTGCCATCACCAACGTGGTGATGATGGGCATGGGGGAGCCGCTGCTGAACTTCGACAACGTGATTGCGGCCATGCACCTTATGATGGACGACCTGGGCTACGGCATCTCCAAGCGCCGTGTGACCCTGTCGACCTCCGGCGTGGTACCGATGATCGATGAGCTGGCCAAGCACATCGACGTCTCCCTCGCGTTGTCGCTGCACGCACCTAATGACGCATTGCGTAACCAATTGGTGCCGATCAACAAGAAATATCCGCTTAAGATGCTGCTCGAATCGTGCCAGCGTTATATGGCGACCCTGGGTGAGAAGCGTGTGCTGACCATTGAGTACACCATGCTCAAGGACGTCAACGACAAGCTGGAGCACGCGGTCGAGATGATCGAATTGCTCAAGGACACCCCGTGCAAGATCAACTTGATCCCGTTCAACCCGTTTCCTCATTCTGGCTACGAGCGGCCGAGCAACAACGCCATCCGTCGTTTTCAGGATCAACTGCACCAGGCCGGCTATAACGTCACTGTGCGAACCACTCGTGGTGAAGACATCGATGCCGCGTGTGGCCAATTGGTAGGGCAGGTGATGGACCGCACCCGCCGCAGTGAACGTTATATCGCCGTGCGCGAACTTAACGCCGCTGAAGATTTGCCGCAAATCGCTGTGAATCGAATCTGAGAGAGGATCTCTATGCCCTTGCGCCTTGCGCTGCTTTTACTGTTTACCGGCCTCGTGGCCGGTTGCGTTTCATCGGGTCATGACAGCCCGTTGCGCACTGATAAAGGCCGTGATGAGGCGCGAGTTGCCTATGTGCAACTGGGTTTGGGGTATCTGCGCCAAGGCATGAGCGAGCAGGCCAAGGTGCCGTTGAAAAAGGCCCTTGAGCTGGACGCCGATGATGCCGATGCCAACGCCGCGCTGGCTTTGGTGTTTCAGGCTCAGGCCGAGCCCGAGCTGGCCGACCGCTATTTCCACAAGGCCCTGGCCTCCCGCCCTGCCGATCCGCGGCTGCTGAACAACTACGGCAGTTTCCTGTTCGAGCAGCAACGGTACGACCTGGCGTCACGTTATTTTCAGCAAGCCGCCGCCGATACCCTCTACCCGCAGCGTTCGCGGGTGTTCGAGAACCTCGGTGTGACCTCGATGCGCCTCGGTCAGCGCGACAGCGCTCGCCAGCAGTTGGAAAAAGCCCTGCACCTGAACAGTCGCCAGCCACGGGCATTGCTCGAAATGGCTGAGTTGTCTTACGAAGATAGGCATTATGTGCCAGCACGTGACTATTACGAGCGTTTTAGCCTGCTCAGCGGGCAAAATGCACGTAGTCTATTGCTCGGTGTGCGCCTGGCGACGGTTCATGAAGAACACGACACGGCCGCACGTTTTGGCCAGCAACTCGAACGACTCTATCCCGGTACGCCGGAATATCAGCAATACCTGTCGGAGCAATGATGAAAGCCGCGCACCCGGAAGATGTAGCAGCTAATCGCGTCAACCCAGGCGAAACCTTGCGCCAGGCCCGCGAAAGCAATGGTTGGTCGCTGGCTGAAGTGGCCCTCAAGCTCAATTTGACCAGTACCTCGTTGGCCAATCTGGAAGCCGGCGCGTTCGACAAGCTGCCTGGGCACACTTTTGCCCGCGGCTATATCCGCGCTTATGCAAAATTGCTGGGTATCGACCAGGCCGTGCTGGTCCAGGAGTTCGACCAGTTCACCGGCACCGATGCCCAGGGCAGTAATGTCCATGGGTTGGGGCGCATCGAAGAGCCTACGCGCGTTTCCCATACCATTTTGCGGATTGTCAGCCTGTTGTTGCTGATTGCCGTGGTCGGCGGCGGTTTTGTCTGGTGGCAAGACCAGACCTCCCAGCGCAACAAAGACCTGACCAGCAACGCCATGGAACATGTCGAAGTCGAAAGCGCCGACGGCACCACCCAGATTCACCCCCTGGACGAGCCGGAAGACCAGGCCGTGGTAGAGGGGCAAGCTGCGCCGCAAGCGCCGGCCACTGCCGAACAACCCGCGCCAGACGCCGGCACGACCCCTGCTGCGGTACCGGCTCCGGCTGTTCCGACCGCTCCGGCCGCACCCGTGGCCCAGGCTCCGGCGGTTCCGACGCCTGCACCTGCGACCCCTGCGCCAGCCGCACCCGCAGCGCCGGCGATGTCGCCTCCCACCACCCCGGCATTGATCGCCGGTGATGGGCGCGTACAAATTACCTTCATCGCTGACTGCTGGACGCAGGTCACCGATGGCAACGGCAAAGTGCTGTTTAGCGGTTTGAAGCGTAAGGGAGATACGCTTGACCAGGGCGGCAAGCCTCCTTTGACGCTGCGTCTGGGCTTTGCCCGTGGCGCGCAAGTGGCCTACAACGGCCAGCCTGTAGACGTGGCGCCGTTCACCAGTGGCGAGACTGCTCGCCTCAAGTTGGGACAATAGTCATGCACGGCGAATCTCCAATCAAACGTCGCGTATCGCGCAAGATCTGGGTCGGCTCGGTGCCGGTGGGTGGCGACGCCCCCATTGCAGTGCAGAGCATGACCAACAGTGACACCAACGATGTGGCTGCCACCGTTGCCCAGATCAATCGTCTGGAAGCGGCTGGCGTGGACATCGTACGGGTGTCCGTTCCGGACATGGACGCAGCCGAGGCCTTTGGTCGTATCAAGCAGTTGGTCAAGGTCCCACTGGTTGCCGATATTCACTTCGACTACAAGATCGCGTTGCGCGTGGCCGAACTGGGTGTGGACTGCCTGCGTATCAACCCCGGCAACATCGGGCGTGAAGACCGCGTGCGTGCCGTGGTGGACGCTGCCCGTGATCGCGGTATTCCGATCCGCATCGGCGTCAACGCCGGCTCCCTGGAAAAAGACCTGCAAAAGAAATACGGCGAGCCCACTCCGGCGGCGCTGGTTGAGTCGGCACTGCGCCACGTTGAACACCTTGAACGCCTGAACTTCCAGGACTTCAAGGTCAGCGTAAAGGCCTCGGACGTGTTCATGGCCGTAGAAGCCTATCGCCTGCTGGCCAAGGAAATCGTGCAACCGCTGCACCTGGGTATCACTGAAGCGGGCGGTTTGCGCTCAGGCACAGTGAAATCTGCTGTGGGTCTCGGTATGCTGCTCGCCGAAGGGATTGGCGATACTATCCGCATCTCCCTGGCGGCAGACCCCGTAGAGGAAGTGAAGGTCGGCTACGACATTCTCAAGTCCCTACGTTTGCGTTCCCGTGGTATCAACTTCATCGCCTGCCCGAGCTGCTCGCGGCAGAACTTCGACGTGGTGAAAACCATGAACGACCTGGAGTTGCGCCTGGAAGACCTGCTGGTGCCGCTGGATGTCGCAGTGATCGGTTGTGTGGTCAACGGGCCGGGTGAGGCCAAAGAGGCCCACGTGGGCCTGACGGGTGGCACACCGAACCTGATTTACATCGACGGCAAACCGTCGCAGAAGCTAACGAATGACAATCTGGTGGATGAGCTGGAAAAGCTGATCCGCGAGAAAGCGGCCGAGAAGGTCGCCGCTGACGCAGCGCTGATCGCTCGCGGCTGATTGAACGAATTTAAGGATCTGATGTGAGCAAGTCTCTGCAAGCCATTCGTGGCATGAACGACATCCTGCCGGAGCAGACGCCACTGTGGCGCTACTTCGAAAGCACTGTCGCGCGCCTGCTGGATAACTACGGTTACAAGCAGATCCGCATGCCGATCGTCGAGTTCACCGAGCTGTTCAAGCGCTCCATCGGTGAAGTGACCGACATCGTCGAAAAAGAGATGTACACCTTTGAAGACCGTAACGGCGACTCCCTGACCCTGCGCCCGGAAGGCACTGCCGCGTGCGTTCGCGCCGTACTGGAACATGGCATCACTGGTGGTGGCCAGACCCAGAAGCTGTGGTACATCGGCCCGATGTTCCGCCACGAGCGCCCGCAGAAAGGCCGTTACCGCCAGTTCCACCAGATCGGCTGCGAAGTGTTCAACCTGGACGGGCCGGACATCGACGCCGAGCTGATCGTGCTGACCTGGCGCCTGTGGGGCCAACTGGGCATCCGCGATGCGGTCAAGCTTGAACTCAACAGCCTGGGCACCAGCGAGTCCCGGGGTCGCTATCGCGAAGCCCTGGTCGAGTACCTGTCGGCCCACCTGGACAAGCTGGACGAAGACAGCCAACGCCGTCTGAAAACCAACCCGTTGCGCGTCCTGGATACCAAGAACGCCGACACCCAGGCCGTGCTGGTCGATGCGCCGAAAATGGCTGATTACCTGGACGACGAGTCCCGGGTGCATTTCGAGGGCCTCAAGGCGCGTCTGGATGCAGCCGGTATTCCCTACGTGATCAACCCCAAGCTGGTGCGTGGCCTCGACTACTACAGCAAGACCGTGTTCGAGTGGGTCACCGACAAGCTCGGCGCCCAGGGCACCGTGTGTGCCGGTGGTCGCTACGACGGCCTGGTCGAGCAAATGGGCGGCAAGCCGACCACGGGCGTAGGCTTTGCCATGGGCATCGAGCGGCTGATCCTGCTGCTGGAAACCCTGGAGCAGGTCCCGGAAGAAATTTCCCGTCAGGTGGACGTGTACCTGTGCGCCTTCGGCGAGGCTGCCGAACTGGCGGCCCTGGCCTTGAGCGAAAAAGTACGTGACCAACTGCCCAACCTGCGCCTGCAGATCAATGCCGGCGCTGGTAGCTTCAAGAGCCAGTTCAAGAAGGCCGACAAGAGCGGTGCGCTTTACGCACTGATCCTCGGCGATGACGAGCTGGCCCAGCAAGTGGTAGGTTTCAAACCCCTGCGTGGCCAGGGTGAACAACAGAACATTGCCTTTGATGCGCTCGCTGCGCACTTGGCCACCTGCGTCGTGCAGGGTTGAAGCTGTCGAACAGCCGAATTTAGCGATTAAGGAGTATTGGGGTGTCGAGTACTGATGATGAGCAACTGGCCGAGTTCAAGGACTGGTGGCAGCGTAACGGCAAGCCCCTGGTCACTGGCGGCCTGCTGGCTTTAGTGGTGGTGTTCGGCTGGCAAGCCTGGACCAAGTATCAGGCCAACCAATCCCAGGGCGCTTCGATCGTTTATCAGCAATTGCTGGAAACTACCCTGACGCCGGACGGCAAGCCTGACCCTGCGCAGGTGGCAGACCTGGCCGGCAAGCTGAAAAACGAATTCGGCGGTAGCACCTACGCCCAATACGGCAGCCTGTTCGTCGCTAAAGTCGCGGTCGATACCGGCAAGCTGGATGACGCCGCCACCGAGCTGAAGGCCATTGCCGACAAGCCGACCAACCCGACCCTGGGTGAGATCGCACGTCAGCGCCTGGCACAGGTATTGGCGGCGCAGAACAAGGCTGACGAAGCACTCAAACTGCTCGACGGCGATGCTGACAAGGCATTCGTGGCCACTCGCGAAGAGCTCAAGGGCGACCTGTTGGTCCAATTGGGTCGTACCGACGAAGCCCATGCTGCGTACCAAAAAGCCAAGGCGGCGCTGTCTGATGAAGCGGCGGTCGGTGGCTTACAAATCAAGCTCGACGACTTGGCCAAAGGGGATGCGTGACGTGATCCGTTGGAAACATGCAGCATTGCTGGCTCTGGCCGTTTTGGCCGCGGGTTGCAGCAGCAACAGCAAAAAAGAACTGCCTCCTGCCGAGCTGACCAGCTTCAAGGAAGAAGTGGTCCTGCAAAAACAATGGAGCCAATCCATTGGTGATGGGCAGGGCGACCTCTACAACCTGTTGCAGCCGGCGATTGACGGCGACAACATCGTGGCTACTGATTCCACTGGCGTCGTGGTTGCCATGGATCGCATGAACGGCGACGTCAAGTGGAAGAAAGACCTCGAACTGCCGGTTTCCGGCGGTGTGGGCGTCGGCTACGGCATGGTGCTGATCGGTACTCTCAAGGGTGACGTGGTCGCGCTGGACTCCAGCACCGGTGAAGAGAAGTGGCGCGCTCGCGTGACCAGTGAAGTGCTCTCGGCGCCGGCGACCAACGGCGATATCGTCGTGGTGCAAACCCAGGACGACCGCGTGATCGGCCTGGATGCCTCCACCGGGGACCAACGCTGGTTGTACGACAGCACCCCGGCGGTGTTGACCCTGCGCGGTACCAGTGGTCCGATTGTGACCAACAACCTGGCCGTTGCTGGCCTGTCGACCGGTAAAGTGGTTGCCCTGAATACCCAGAACGGCGTGCCGGCCTGGGAAACTCGTGTGGCCATCCCGCAAGGTCGCTCCGAACTGGATCGCGTTGTAGACATTGACGGCGGCTTGCTGCTGTCGGGTGAAACCCTCTACGTCGCCACCTACCAGGGGCGTGTTGCCGCGCTGGACCTGCAAAGCGGTCGCATCAACTGGCAGCGTGATGCCTCCAGCTATGCGGGTGTCGCCCAAGGGTTTGGCAGCGTCTATGTGAGCCTGGCATCCGGCACCGTTGAAAGTGTGGATGAGCGTTCCACCACTGCACTGTGGAGCAATGACTCCCTGGCTCGCCGTCAACTGTCGGCACCGGAAGTCTTCTCCAGCTACGTCGCGGTCGGTGACTTTGAAGGCTACCTGCACCTGCTGAGCCAGGTGGACGGTCGTTTTGTTGGTCGCCAGCGTATCGACAGCGACGGCCTGCGTGCGCGTCCGCTGGTGGTGGGTAACATGCTTTATGTGTATGGCAACGGCGGCAAGCTGGAAGCCCTGACCATCAAGTAAAGGTTTGACTATGCTTGGGGTAACCCCCAGGCGGCCCTGCTTCAATACCGGTTGCTGTAGGAGCGAGCTTGCTCGCGAAGGACGTCAACGATAACGCGGGTTTTCTGGATAAACGCGTTGTTCTCGGGTTTTTCGCGAGCAAGCTCGCTCCTACAGTGGCGGGGGCAGAAGCAGGGCATGTGGCATTTTAAATGCTGCCCCGAGCACCAGCCGCTGCCCTGCAGCGGCTTTTGTATTTTCTGAAATAACGAAGTGGAGAGCCGCATGGTTCCCGTAATCGCCCTGGTGGGCCGACCTAACGTCGGCAAGTCCACCTTGTTCAACCGCCTGACCAGGACTCGCGACGCCATTGTCGGCGACTTGTCCGGTCTGACCCGTGATCGCCAATACGGTGAGGCAAAGTGGCAAGGGCGCTCCTACATTATTGTCGACACCGGTGGTATCTCCGGTGACGAGCATGGCATGGACGAAAAGATGGCCGAGCAGTCGCTGCTGGCCATTGAAGAAGCCGATGTCGTGTTGTTCCTGGTGGACGCCCGCGCGGGCTATACCGCTGCCGACCAGATGATTGGCGAGCACCTGCGCAAGCGCAACAAGCGTTCCTATCTGGTCGCCAACAAGATCGACAACATCGATCCTGAGGCCGCCCGTGCTGAATTCAGCCCGATGGGCCTGGGCGATGCGATTCCGGTCGCCGGTGCTCACGGCCGCGGCATCACCCAGATGCTGGAAATCGCCCTGCGCGACTTCCCAAAGGATGATGTCGAGGACGAAGAGGGCGAGGAAGAGATCGTCGCTGAAGGCGAGGAAGCCAAGCGCATTCCTGGCCCGAGCGAAAAAGACGGTATCAAGATCGCTATCATCGGCCGCCCGAACGTCGGCAAGTCGACTCTGGTCAACCGTATGCTCGGTGAAGACCGCGTTATCGTCTACGACCAACCCGGTACCACCCGCGACAGCATCTACATCCCGTTCGAACGCAACGAGGAAAAGTACACGCTGATCGACACCGCCGGTGTGCGCAAGCGCGGCAAGATCCACGAAGAAGTTGAAAAGTTCTCCGTGGTCAAAACACTGCAGGCGATCAAAGACGCCAACGTGGTGATCTTCGTGATGGACGCCCGCGAAGGCGTGGTGGACCACGACCTCAACTTGCTGGGCTTTGCCCTGGAAGCCGGTCGTGCCCTGGTCATCGCGATCAACAAGTGGGACGGCATGACGCCGAGCGAGCGCGATTTCGTCAAGATCGAGCTGCAACGTCGGCTGTTCTTCGTCGAGTTCGCCGATATCCACTTTATCTCGGCATTGCACGGCACTGGCGTGGGCAACCTCTACGCGTCCGTACAGAACTCGTTCAAGTCCGCGGTTACCCGCTGGCCGACCAACCGCCTGACCCAGATCCTGGAAGATGCGGTGGGCGAGCACGCGCCGCCGATGGTCAACAACCGCCGGATCAAACTGCGTTACGCCCACTTGGGTGGTGCCAACCCGCCGATTATCGTGATCCACGGTAACCAGATCGAGAAGGTGCCCAAGTCCTATGTGCGTTACCTGGAAAACACCTACCGCCGTGTCTTGAAACTGGTCGGTACGCCGATCCGTATCGAGTTCAAGGGTGGCGAGAACCCATACGAAGGCAACAAGAACACACTGACTGACCGTCAGGTGAACAAGAAGCGTCGTTTGATGACTCACCACAAGAAGGCCGACAAGAAGCGCCGTGATAAAAAATAACGGCAGTTTCGAGTTGTAAGCTACAAGCTGCAAGAGAGGGCTCCTTTGGAGCCCTTTTTTGTGCCTGACGGTTTGCCCCTTGACCTGCTTGCAGCTTGCAGCTTAAAACTTGCAGCTCACCCGAAGGGGGCTCCCATGATCACCAGTAAGCTGCCAAACGTCGGCACGACCATTTTCACCACCATGTCGCAACTCGCCGCCGAAACCGGCGCGCTCAATCTGTCCCAGGGTTTTCCCGATTTCAATGGTCCGCAGGGTTTGCTCGATGCAGTGGGTAAGCACATCGCCCTCGGTCATAACCAGTACGCCCCCATGACAGGCCTGCCGGTGCTGCGTCAGCAAGTGGCGGCCAAGATCGCCCGCAGCTATGGCGTCACGGTGAATGCCGACACTGAAGTGACCATCACGCCAGGCGCCACCGAGGCGATTTTTTGCGCCATTCAGGCGGTGATTCGCAGCGGTGATGAAGTCATCGTGTTCGACCCCAGCTATGACAGCTACGAGCCTTCGGTCGAACTGGCCGGTGGCCGCTGCGTGCATGTGCAACTGAGCCTGCAAGGCTTCGCCCTGGACTTCGAGAAACTCAAGGCTGCGCTTTCACCGCGTACGCGCATGATCATCCTCAATAGCCCGCACAACCCCACCGGTGCATTGATCAGCCGTGTCGAACTGGACCAGTTGGCCGAACTGATCCGCGACCGCGATATCTACCTGGTCAGCGATGAGGTCTACGAGCACCTGGTATTCGACGGTGTGCCCCACGTCAGCGTATTGGCCCATCAGGAACTGTATCGGCGCGCATTCGTGGTCAGCTCATTCGGCAAGACCTATCACGTCACAGGCTGGAAGACCGGCTACGTGGTCGCGCCACCGGCCCTCAGCGCCGAACTGCGCAAGGTGCATCAATATGTCAACTTCTGCGGCGTCACCCCTTTGCAGTACGCTTTGGCGGACTTCATGGCCGAACACCCGGAACATGTCGAAGAACTGCCGGCCTTCTATCAGGCCAAGCGGGACATTTTCTGCGACCTGTTGGCGCCATCGCGCTTGAGCTTTACCCGGGTGACCGGCACTTACTTCCAACTGGTGGATTACTCGCAGATACGCCCAGACCTGGATGACGTCGCCATGTCCCTGTGGATGACCCGCGAACATGGCGTGGCGACCATTCCGGTTTCGGTGTTCTACCAGCACCCACCCCAAGGCCAGCGCCTGGTGCGCCTGTGCTTTGCCAAACGCGAGGAGACGTTGCGACAAGCGGCGGAAAAACTATGCGTGATCTGAGTGTACTGCCCAATCTGAACATTGCCCTGGTGCAGACGAGCCTGGCCTGGCATGACCGGCATGCCAATTTCGAACACTTCGAGTTGCTGCTGGAGCAGGCCAAAGGCGCCGACTTGATCGTGCTGCCAGAGATGTTCACCACCGGTTTTTCCATGGAATCAGAAACCCTTGCCGAGCCGGAAAACGGCCCCACCCATCATTGGCTCCAGGCCCAGGCGGCAAAGTATCAGGCCGTAATTACCGGCAGTGTGATCATCCAGGCCGCCGATGGCAGCCACCGCAACCGTCTGCTGTGGGCGCGGCCGGATGGTGAGGTGTTGCATTACGACAAGCGCCACCTGTTCCGCATGGCCGGTGAACATGACCATTACACCCCAGGTGAACGTCAGGTGCAGTTCGAGTTGAAGGGTTGGCGCATTCGCCCGCTGATCTGCTATGACCTGCGCTTCCCGGTGTGGAGCCGCGACGCCCAGGATACGGACCTGCTGCTGTACACCGCCAACTGGCCGGGCGCTCGGCGTCAGCATTGGAATCGGCTGTTGCCGGCGCGGGCCATTGAGAACCTGTGTTACGTGGCGGCGGTGAACCGGGTGGGCACCGACGGCAAGGGGTTTGCCTACACCGGCGATAGCCAGGTGTTGGATTTCCAGGGTGAAACCTTGCTGAGTGCAGGGGAAGCGGACGGGGTGTTCCAGGTGATCCTGGATGCGGCGGAGCTGGCGGCTTACCGTACACGATTCCCGGCGAATCTGGATGCCGATAGCTTTCAGTTAGTCTAAGGCTCTTAGATTGTTCCCACGCTCTGCGTGGGAACGCCTCTTGGGACGCTCTGCGTACCGCTTCTAAGGGCGGACGCAGAGCGTCCAGGGCTGCATTCCCACGCAGAGCGTGGGAACGATCAGGCCCCTGGATTCTCACCCAGGGGCCTTTTGCATTACGGCAATGCTTACGCCGCTTTGGCTTCCAACTGGCTCAACGAACGGTTCAGCGCACTGAACAGCGCCTTGAAGCTGGCGGTAGTGATGTTTTCATCGATCCCCACACCATGCACCGGGCGTTCGCCGTTCACGCGCAGTTCAATATAGGCCGCCGCCTTGGCATTGGTACCCGCACCAATCGCGTGCTCGTTGTAGTCCATGATCTCCACGCCAATCGGCAGGCCGGCCACCAAGGCTTCCAGCGCACCGTTGCCTTTGCCCTTCCAATGCAGGTTGGTTTCGCCCTGGCCTTTGCCGGAGACTTCCACCTCGACAAAGCTGTTGCCGTTCTCTTCCTGCAGGCGGTGGCTGACCAACGCATACGGCGTGTTGGCTTGCAGGTATTCACGCTGCAGCAAGGCGTAGATCTGTGGCGCGGTCATCTCCAGGCCCACGCGGTCGGTTTCGGCCTGCACCACCTGGCTGAACTCGATCTGCATGCGACGCGGCAAGCTGATGTCGTATTCCTGCTCCAGCAGGTAGGCGATACCGCCTTTGCCCGACTGGCTGTTCACGCGGATCACCGCCTCGTAGCTGCGGCCAATATCGGCTGGGTCTATCGGCAAGTACGGCACTTCCCACAGCGCATCGTCTTTCTGCTGGGAGAAACCTTTGCGGATCGCGTCCTGGTGGGAACCGGAGAATGCGGTATGCACCAGGTCGCCGACATACGGGTGACGTGGGTGCACCTGGATCTGGTTGCATTCCTCGACCACTTTGCGCACGCCGTCAATGTCCGAGAAGTCCAACTGCGGGTCCAGGCCCTGGGTGTACATGTTCAGTGCCACGGTGACCAAGTCGACGTTACCGGTGCGCTCGCCGTTGCCGAACAGGCAGCCTTCCACACGGTCCGCGCCGGCCATCAGGCCCAGCTCGGTGGCCGCCACGCCAGTGCCACGGTCGTTGTGGGTGTGCAGGCTGATGATCACGCTGTCGCGACGGTTGATATGGCGACCGAACCACTCGATCTGGTCGGCATAGATATTCGGCGTGGCGCACTCTACCGTGGCTGGCAGGTTGAGGATCATCTTGTGCTCAGGCGTCGGGTTCCACACCTCGATCACCGCGTCGCAGACTTCCTTGGCGAACTCCAGCTCAGTGGCGCTGAAGGTCTCTGGGGAATATTCGAAGGTCCACTGGGTTTCCGGCTGCTGGGCGGCGTATTTGACGAACAGCTTGGCGGCGTTGACCGCGATGGCCTTGATGCCGTCCTTGTCCTGGTTGAATACGATGCGGCGGAACGACGGCGAGGTGGCATTGTACAAGTGCACAATGGCTTTCTTGGCGCCGCGCAGGGATTCGAAGGTGCGTGCGATCAAGTCTTCACGGCCCTGGGTCAGCACCTGGATGGTGGTGTCCTCGGGGATGTGGTTGTCTTCGATCAGGGTGCGCACGAAGTCGAAGTCGGTTTGCGACGCGGCCGGGAACGAGGCTTCGATTTCCTTCACGCCAACGGCCACCAGGGTCTTCCAGAAGCGCAGCTTTTTCACCGCGTCCATCGGCTCGATCAGCGACTGGTTGCCATCACGCAGGTCGGAGCTGCACCAGATAGGCGCTTGGGTGATGGTCTTCGACGGCCAGGTACGGTCGGGAATGTCGATGGTGGGGAACGCGCGGTATTTCGAAGACGGGTCTTTGAGCATGCTCATCGGGAAATCCTTGGTTGTAGGGGCCGAGAAAAGGCGGCCTGCCGTGGAACTGTTATTGGGGATAAAACTGAGGGCGAGGCAGATCGATTCAGCCTGGCAGTCGTGCGCTGACAAGGCACAGGCTGCGGTGCTGGCGGAGCTGAATGAGGGTGTGAGAGGTTTTCATAAGCCCAACCCTAACCGTGGCCAAGTGAGATGGCAAGGTGGTCAGGAAAAATTGATAGATTTTCTGTATAAAACAAGCTTTATGAATATTTATTGCTAACAGTGTCTTGTTTTCTTCACATTGTTGCGCTGCTGTAGGTGGTGGCGCAATTTTGGTGATGAGGTTTTCCCGTGGCGCCGCATGCGGCAGTGAAGGGCTCACCATCGCGCAAACAACGCACGACGGTGATTACTCAAATGACTTTATGGAAGATCTGATAATCCCCTGCCGTAAAGCTATCCGTGACGTTGGCCCCGGGATCCCTTGGTATTGACGGGCCGCTGATGGCAACACTCTTGTTGAATGCTTTGTCCGGGTAAACGCCTATGCCCACCCCTCCAGTGAGTTCCGCCAGACCTGGAACGTTTCGGGCTGTGTTCATATGGGCTCGGCCTACCAAGGCGAGTACTTTTTCGCCCGGCTTGCGTGTTTCCAAGATACGGGTCGCGAAGTAATTGAATTCTTGCAGGCGCGTAATGCCGTTGTCGTTGTCCCCAACGTACTTGTAGAAATCGGGCATATCCGATCGGCGGGTCAAGTAGTGGTGCTCGAGAGATTTGACGGTGATTCCATTGTCACTGGCAAGTTGAACCAGTTCCGAGAGCGTGGGAGACGCGCCTTGAGGACGGTGGCCACCCATGCCCACATCCATGAGCTGGCCCGCGGCATTGGTTTCGACACCTTCAATATAAAACGTGGTAACCCCCGACTCTTTGAGGGCCTGCATATTCTCTTTGAGCATCTGGAAACTGGCGATTTCGTTATGGCGCTCGCCCAGTACCACCACATCAGTGATTTCGTAGGCCTTACGCAACAGGTCGGCCGGCGAGGTGCCGGGTGCGAGCTCCAGCCGGGACGGGCGCGGCGGCATCTGGCCTTGAGTGAGCATGTTCTTGTAGAAGTTATACAAATCCCGCCTGAACCAATACCTGGCCAGTGGCAGGGTTTTCGGGGTGAAGTCTGCTTCGACCAGCCGCCCTCTGTTGAGGCTGAAATACTCGGCGTCTGGTAACGCTGGTCGGGCAGGGGCCTCGGCGCCTGTCGTCGAAGCTCCCGGTGTCGGCGTGGGGGCTCCACCGGGCAGTTGATTCAGGCGCCATTCACCGTTGCCCGCATGTTGTACAGAGGCGACGATTCTGCTGCTTTTGGGCGCAGTTGCTGGGACGTTCGGGTCGATGATATTGACCCAGCCACTGCGAGCGTGAAAGGCTGAATCGATCTGATAAACCCTGCTCACGCGGGTACTGTCGGTAAATCGGATGAACCACTCGTCGCCAACGTTATAGGTACCGTCACTCCTTAGCGTCCGGCCGTTGATCATATCGCCAGGCCTGGCGTACGCACTCAAGTCGCGCTCGGGAATGACGGCGTCGTTGGGCGTGCGTGAGCCAGCGATAGTGTTGCCGGTGCTGGCTAAGGGTCGTGCCGGCACTGGGCTGACGGGCGCAGGCAGTGCTCTTGGCCCTGGGCGCGGGGTAATCGCGCCTGTCGCCGTCGACGACTTGAATACCGGGCGTAGGGGGGCCGCGCGAACATTGGAGATACCCGCGGCAGACAGGGTGAAATCACTGTAGATCGCCCGTCCCAGGCCGGGTCTTTTGATCAGGTGCGGCAACACTCTGCTGTTGGCGCGCAGTGCGCTGATGCCGGCTTTGCCCAGACGAAAACCCGCAGACACGCCTTTGCCAGCCACCGGTATCAGGTCGGTAAAGATCAATGCCACTTCAATGCCGAACTCGATTTTGTTCTTGAGCGATTGCCGTGCGACCTCCGCACTGCTTACGGACTGGTGATCCGCTCGGTCGATCGCCATCTGTACGTGTTGCTTGTACAGATGGTCTTGGAAATCACCTTTTAAGGGCTCAAGGCGAGTGGCGCCTCCCAGCAGCTTGATCGACGAGACCGCCAGCTCGGGGGACATCAATTTCGTTGGGCTGTACGCAGCTTCTTTAAGCGCTCCCTTGAACTGATCGACCTCATCTTTACTGACGGGTGATTTTCTTTGCGCGATATAGGTTGCCCACTCTTTTTTCTCCAGGAGGGTGTCGAGGGCCTTGTGGTCCGCGACTTCGCGATAAGTAATGCCGTCGGGAGCCTTGGGGGTGTACAGCACCAGCGATGGATCTGTCTGGTTGCCGATCACCATCACGCCCTGCACCGCTAGCCCCCTGTGCAGCAGGCTGTTGGCGACGATGGTTTTCCCATCGACTTGAGGGCGGGTGGCCGGGTCGGGGTGAGTCAGTACCGCATCCGCCCACTGCGCCGCGCGTTTATGGATGTTGTCGCTGGCCAGTTCCGTATAGGCGTCGGGGCTGAGTTCTGCCAGAAACGCCTCTTTGTCCATCGCGTCTGCCAGATGAGCTTTCCACGCTGTGCGCAAGTGCACAGCACTCCCCGATTGGGCATCTGGGGCCATTTCCTGTTTAAGCAGTTTGGTGTATTCGCCCCCGACATCGGCGGTATTGACCAGAGCCTTGAGATCGTCGGTGTCCAGGGTAACCGGCTTGCCGCTCAGGTCTCGCACAGGCTTGCCGTGCTTGTCGCGCAGAGGCAAGGTCATTTTCTCATCGGTGTATACACCTCTTTCGACGGCAGGGAAGCCACTGGGATTCTTCAGCGCCAAGTCGGTCAGGGACACCGCGTCTTGTTTCGAATAGAGGGGTTGGCCAGTCCCTCTCCCGCCGTGGATGGCGGTGCGGGTGTGGACCTGCACCATGAGTTGATCCGCATCGATTTCTGCTGCCGGGTATCGCTGTTTGATGGCTGCATTCAGGCGGTCACGGGCGAAGGTGTTCAGCGCCGGGATTTTTTCAAGCAGGGGCGTCAGCGCATCCAGGCTCCGTTCCTGCGCCTTGTCCAAGTGCAAAAACAAGGCTTCTTGAAAGGGGCTTAGATTCTTCAACCATTCGGGTTGGAGTTTGTCGGTCAGTTTGGCGTCCCGGGCCAGCATGGCGTTGGTGCCATCGGTGAGGTACGACCAGTCGGCCGCATTATCGATACCTTCCAATGTGGCACTGTCGAGAAGGGGGTTGACGGTTTTGCCTGGCGCCAATGCTGTGCTCAGGTGGGTATTAATGTCTGCCCGCTGGCGTTTGAGCATCCAGGGGATGGATTGCGCCAACACATCCCCGGCCGATGGCTCGACACTGGACATCAGATCTTTTCCGGTAATAGGGTCGGGCCTGTTTTGCAGAGCCGGGGGCAGGCCTTGCAGCAGCAACTTGGCCTCAACACCTCCCTGGTCCAGGCGGCTGGCCAAAGCCTGGCGCGCCTGGGCCGGCGTTGCGAATTCCTCGAAACCTTCGCTGGGCGTGTACATCACGACGGGGCCATTGTCATCGTTGAGCGCAAGTGCGCGCCCATTCGGCCAGGTGGGCGGCGTAGCATAGGAGCCGTCTTTTCGGGTGATGAGAAAGGCCCCTGGCAGCATCGCGCCATGTTCCGTTTGGTCATCCAAAGTAACGGGGTACACCCCTAAGCGATCACCGTCGGTGAAGCGTTTTTCCCGGTCTTGCAGGGTGGGGTAGCGCAACGCGGAGTCGATCAGGTCTTTGCCGGTCGCGCTCAGGGTGCCATCGCTCAGGCGCAGTGAGGCGAGGATCGACAGCTGTTTTTTGTGCAGGAACAACAGTTGCTCTTGCGGCGGCATCTGGAGCGTCGGCTGATTTTCCACCGGCCGCGGTGTGCTCCAGTATTCTTCAAGCGCCTGCGGGTATTGCGTGGCAATGCTGCGAGCAATGGATTGCAGCGTGCCTTCGGTAAAGGCCGGTACCGCCATGTCGGCAATGGTTCGTCGATAAGTGAATTCAGTGCTTATGCCTCGCTCCGGGCGCATCAACGCATTCGGGTTGGCCTGGATGTCGCGGATCATCCTGGCCAGTGCAGCCATCAGGGGCTCTGAAGAGGCCAGTGATTCGCGTCCATCGCCCACTCTGTAGCGATTGAAACTGAGCATGTCCGGATTCAGCGGCCTGATCGCGGGGAAGGCCTCCTCAAGTTGCGACTGTACAAAGGCCTTGAAGCCGGGTTGCTGGCTATGCAGGCGTTGCTTGTCTTCAGTCAGCATCGCGTGTTCAGCGGTGAACTGTGTTTCATTGCTGGGTTTGAAATGCTTCACCAACTGCGGGTATCGCATTTTCGCCGGGGTAATACCTGACGAGGCGGGAGTAGGCGGGTCATCGGGGGCGTAATTGGCGGCGGCGGGCAAGGGGGCTGATGCAGGTTGTTGCAGAGTTGCGGGTGGTGTAGGCGGGCTGGTCGGGTGGGTACCGGGTGAGGCGTGAGATGAGGTCAGGAGGTTTTGCGAATGTCGCTCTGACAGTGCTGGGGTAAGTGACATGGAAAGAGTCTCATGGGAATTGGATCTCCAATGCTCAGGTCCTGCTCATTACGTCCGTGTAAATCGCTGGTTGAGTGAGTCTCGGGTGTCGGATGGTTCATCGCAAAAGTGTAAGAAGATCACAATGCATTGCAGCGAACCTCCGGCAGATCAGGCGCCAGCGCAGGAAATCACTGACGCCCCTCACGGCCACGGTATTCAGGGTTGAAACGCGCCGATAAAAATCGCCGGATCTACCCGTGCATCGTTCAGGCTGACGTTCCAGTGCATATGCGGCCCGGTGGCCCGGCCTGTCGAGCCGACTTTGCCGACTACCGCACCGCGTACCAGTGGCTGACCCACCTTCACATCGATCTTCGACATATGGCAGAACATGCTGATAAAGCCCTGGCCATGATCGACAAACACGGTATTGCCGTTGAAGAAGTAATTGCCGACCAGAATCACCTTGCCATTGGCGGGTGTCTTGATCGGTGTGCCGGCCGGTACGGCGAAATCCAGGCCCGAATGCGGGTTGCGTTCTTCACCGTTGAAGAAGCGGCGCACCCCGAATTTGCTCGAAAGCGGCCCGTTCACCGGTTTATCCAGCACCAGGTTGCTAGGCAGGTTCGGGCTGAAGCTGCGGTAAGCCTTGAGCTGCACTGCCAGTTCGCCTTCGATGCGCTTGAGCTGGGCCGGGTCAGGGTTGACCTGGCTCTTGTTCTTCAAAGTGATGCGCTGTTCCGGATACTTCTTGTAACCGACGATAAACGGCAGGTTGCGCCCACCGCTGCTGATGCGCTCGTTGCCAGGCTTGACCGTTAACGGGATACCGACAATCGCCAGCCAGTTGTCCTGCTCCTTGACCACCAGCACCGGCTTGCCCTGGTAGGTGGCTTTCGGCGCCGTGGCCGAAGGGCCTAGTTCGACGACGGCCACGCCGCCTGGCACCGGTTTGTTCAGGGTTCGCGTGATGTAACTGTCGGCGTGGGCATTAAATGTGAGGCACAACAGTATCAACAGGCTCAGTAGGCGTGGCATCGATCAATCCAATAATGAAAGGGTGACGGGTGTCAGGTGGTTGTCTTCCACCCGCACTTGCAATTGGCCTTCACCCAGGCGCGCGGTGAGGCGCTGGCCGGTGTGGGTTTGTGCGGCATTGCGAATCGCCTGGCCGCGCTCGTCCAACAGGATGCTGTAGCCGCGGCCCAGGGTCGCCAGAGGGCTGACCACCTGCAATGTCTGCACTCGGCTCTGCAGTTGCAGACGCCGAGCCTTGAGACCTTCACGCATGGCGCGGGGCAGGCGTTCGGCGAGGCTGTCCAGGCGCTGGCGCAAGAGTGCCAGTTGACGGCCGGGGTGCTGGCCGGCGAGGCGGGTTTCCAGGCGGATCAAGCGCTCGCGACGGGTATTGAGGCTACGCTCAAAGGCGCGGCGCAAGCGCATGTCCAGGTCATCCAGGCGCTGGGCCTGCTGGCGCAAGCGCTCGCCCGGGTGACGCAGGCGCCGGGCCATGCCTTCCAGGCGCAGGCGGCTGTGGCTCAGGCGGTTGCGCATCAGCATCACCAGGCGGCGCTGCAGGTTTTCCACTTGACGCACCAGGTGGCTGGCGTCGGGAGCCAGCAACTCGGCGGCGGCGGAGGGAGTAGGGGCGCGGACGTCCGCCACGAAGTCGCTGATGGACACATCGGTTTCATGACCAACGGCACTGACGATAGGGGTAACGCAGGCATCAATTGCGCGGGCCACCGCCTCTTCGTTGAAGCACCACAAGTCTTCCAGGGAGCCACCGCCACGGGCCAGGATCAGCGCGTCGAAACCCCGGGCGTCGGCGAGTTTCAGCGCCCGCACGATCTGCGGGATTGCTTCGCGGCCTTGCACGGCAGTAGGGATCAGGGTCAGTTCAACATTCGGCGCGCGGCGGCGGAACACGCTGATGATGTCGCGGATCACCGCGCCGGTGGGCGAGCTGATAATACCGATGCGCCGAGGATGCGCCGGCAGCGCCACTTTGCGTTCGGCACTGAACAGGCCTTCGGCGCTCAGCTTTTCCTTCAGTGCGTCGAAGGCCAGTCGTAGCGCACCATCACCGGCCGGCTCCACGGTATCGAGGATCAGTTGGTAATCGCCGCGGCCCTCGAACAACGAGACCTTGCCGCGCACCTTCACCGCCAGCCCGTCCCTCAACGCCTGGCGTACGCGTGCAGCGTTGTTGCGAAACAGCGCACAACGCACCTGGGCGCCACTGTCCTTGAGCGTGAAATACACATGGCCGGAGGCTGGGCGAGCGAGGTTGGAGATCTCGCCTTCCACCCAGATATTGGTGAACACGTCTTCCAGCAACACCCGCGCACGGCCGTTGAGCTGGCTGACAGTCAGGACTTCGCGGTCCAGGCCCAAACGGGCAAAAGGATCTTTAATCATGGGCGGCAGTTTATAGGCATTCGTGCAGGGTTTGACAGAATTGCTCCACCAGCGCGCTTGGCGCTTGCGCACAGGCCAGGGCTACGGTGCTGTCGCAGTCAGGGTCGGCCAAGGGCAAAAATTGCACGTTGGGCGGGGCGATGTCCTGCATGGATTTTGGTAGCAAGGCAATACCGAAACCGGCCTGGACCAATTGCAACTGCGTGGTCTTGCGCGACATTACCCGCGCCGCCTTGGGGAAAAAACCTGCACGCATGCACAATTCAGCCGACAGATAGCTCAGCCCGCCGCGCTGAGGGTGGGGGATTGAAATAAACGCCTCATCCTTGAGTTGCATTAACTCGACCGCTGCGTTGCCGCGTGCCAAGGGATGACCCGCAGGCACTGCCAGCGCCAACGGCTCGGTGTACCAAGGCACCACGCGCACGCCTTCGCGCTGGCGCAACACCGGCAACCGCAGCAGGCCGACGTCCAGGCGGCCCTCGACGATTTCCTCCAGTTGGGCTTCGGAGGAGAGGTTGACGATATCCATCGACACACCCGGGCAGCGCTCCAGCCACGTGCTGATGCCTTGCAGTAACGCGCCGCTCATCGGCACGGTGCTCGAATGGCTCAGGCGCAAGGTGCCGAGTTGGCCCTGGCCCACTTGTGTCGCCAGGTCGCTGGCCTTGAGCAACTCACTCAGCAGGTTGCGCGCCCGTGGGTAGAAGGCTTCGCCGGCGGCCGTCAGCCTTGGCTGGCGTGCAGTGCGTTCGAACAGTGGGGTTTGCAGTTGAGATTCAAGCTCCTTGATCTGCCGGCTCAAGGCTGATTGCGCCACGAACAGGCGCTCGGCGGCAGCACTGAAGCTACCGCTGTCGGCGATTTCGACGAAATAACGCAGTTGCCGGGTGGAGATCAAGAGTCATGCCTTTTTGAGATGAGTAGTGAGCTTGGAAGATATTAGTCGCAACCCTTGCCGATGGCTAAAGTGAACGGCATCTCAATAGAAGGAATAAGTCATGAGCCCGGTTGAGCTGATGAGCCAGTGGACTTTCGGCGGTATTGATTGGCTGGTGATCGGCCTGGGCGTGACGGTGGCTTATATCGTGTTCGGCATTGCCGGGTTCGGCACGGCGCTGGTGGCGGGGCCGATCCTGATTTTATTCATGCCGCTGTCGAAGATCATCCCGTTGCTGGTGCTTCTGGACTTTGTCGCGGCGTTTGGCGGCCTGCTGCAAACGCGGCGCGATGTGAACAAGCCGGAACTGTTGCGGTTGCTGCCCTGCATGGCCATCGGCTGCACCCTGGGCGTGGTGTTTTTGCTCAACCTGCATTCGGACCTGTTGCTGTTATTGATGGGGCTGTTTATCAGCGCCTACGCGATTTACAGCCTGGCGGTGAAAGCAAGGCCGACTCAGCTGGCGGCGGGCTGGTCGATTCCCATGGGCACCGTTGGCGGCCTGTTTGGGGCGCTATTCGGCAGTGGCGGCTTCTTATATGCGATTTACCTGAACAGCCGTTTGCCCAAGGACGCGGCGCGGGCTACGCAAAGCGCGCTGATCAGTTGCAGCACGGTCGTGCGTTTGAGTCTGTTCCTGATTGCCGGGGTGTATGCAGATTTGCCGTTATTGATGTTGGCGGTTTGCCTGTTGCCGGCGATGGCCCTGGGGTTGTGGTGTGGGCGCAGGCTGACGATGCGGCTGTCCCGTGAGGCGTTCGTGCGGTTGGTGACCTGGCTGGTGTTGGCCAGCGGTATTGCGTTGATCGGACGGTATTTGAGTACTTGACCTGATTTTTTCAGGGATTAAGCTGCCGTCCTCCCGGGCGTCATCGCGGGCAAGCCCGGCTCCCACATTGGAATGCGANCCCGCGATGGCGCCAATAGCCACACCGCAGGACTCCCATGAACTCCCAAAGCATCCTTGTCCCGAAAATCTCCACCTTGCCGGTCCACGAACCCCGCGCCCGGGCGATTGTGCGCTGGCTGGTGCGCAAGAACATCATCAAGGAAGAGCTCACCACTTGCGGGCGTACCGGCAACCGCATGGGCTACGCCCTGGCCGATGGTGCCCGCGCGGTGGTGCTGCACCCCGAAGCGCTGCCGTTCAACGAGCCGGTCAATGGCCTGGAGATCATCTACAAGCGTTGCATCTATACCCCGGCCAAGGGGTTCCTCGAAGAAGCGGGCTGCCCGGAGTGCCTCAAGGAAGTCGGCGAGGCGCTGTTTGAAAGCCTGGAAGACTGGATGCCTGGCCACACCGATAACTTCACCTGCCCGCTATGTGGGCATGAAGACGACATCAATGGCTTTCTGTTCCTGCAGGAATGCGGGTTTTCCAACCTGGGATTCATTTTCAACAACTGGGCGGAGGCGGGCTTTAAACAGAGCTTTATCGACGAGTTTGCCGATTGGCTCGATCAAAAAATGAGCTGGGTCAAAGTCGAACTGTAACTTTTTGCCGAACACGATCGTTCCCACGCTCCCGCGTGGGCAACGCCGCATGGGACGCTCCGCGTCCCGTTGTTGTCGGAGATTTTGAATCCTGCCCCAAGGCGACGCGGAGCGTCACCAGAGGCATTCCCACGCGGAGCATGGGAATGATCGGGGCGATGAAATTACCCATCTATCAGTATTACCAAGTTTGTCAGAGTTTTACATTGAGCCCGGCAGGGTGCATGTATATAATGGCGCGCTTCCATTTTCCCGCTCGGGAGCCCCCGCGATGCTGCGTATCAGCCAAGAAGCTCTGACATTCGACGACATTCTCCTAGTGCCCGGTTATTCCGAGGTGCTTCCTAACGAAGTCAGTCTCAAGACCCGCCTAACCCGTGGCATCGAGCTGAATATTCCCCTGGTTTCCGCTGCCATGGACACCGTCACCGAAGCCCGTCTGGCCATTGCGATGGCTCAGGAAGGCGGCATCGGCATCATCCACAAGAACATGACCATCGAGCAGCAAGCTGCCGAAGTGCGCAAGGTCAAGCGTTACGAAGCCGGTGTGGTGAAAGATCCGATCACCATCGAAGCTGACGCCACCGTGCGTGACCTGTTCGAACTCACGCGTATGCACAACATCTCCGGCGTCCCGGTGCTGCACGATGGCGACCTGGTCGGCATCGTCACTTCCCGTGACGTGCGTTTCGAGAACCGCCTTGAAGTCACCGTCCGCGAAGTGATGACGCCTAAAGAGCGCCTCGTCACCGTCAAGGAAGGCGCCGACAAGAACGATGTGCGCGAACTGCTGCACAAGCACCGCATCGAGCGCGTGCTGATCGTCGACGACAAATTCGCCCTCAAAGGCATGATGACCGTCAACGACATCGAAAAAGCCAAGGCTTACCCACTGGCCAGCAAGGATGACCAAGGTCGTCTGCGCGTTGGCGCTGCTGTCGGTACCGGTAAAGACACCGGTGATCGCGTCTCGGCGCTGGTCGCTGCCGGTGTTGACGTGGTAGTGGTCGACACCGCCCACGGCCACTCCAAAGGCGTGATCGACCGCGTGCGTTGGGTCAAGCAGAACTTCCCTGAAGTGCAGGTGATCGGCGGCAACATCGCCACCGGCGCTGCCGCCAAGGCCCTGGCCGAAGCTGGCGCCGACGCAGTCAAGGTCGGTATCGGCCCAGGCTCCATCTGCACCACGCGTATCGTCGCCGGTGTGGGCGTGCCGCAGATCAGCGCCATCGCCAACGTCGCCGCTGCCCTTGAAGGCACTGGCGTACCCTTGATCGCCGACGGTGGCATCCGTTTCTCCGGTGACCTGTCCAAGGCCATCGTAGCCGGTGCCTCCTGCGTGATGATGGGCTCGATGTTCGCCGGTACCGAAGAAGCACCGGGCGAGATCGAACTGTTCCAGGGCCGTTCGTACAAGGCTTACCGTGGCATGGGTTCGCTGGGCGCCATGTCCCAGGCGCAAGGCTCTTCCGACCGTTACTTCCAGGACTCTTCGGCAGGCGCCGAGAAGCTCGTACCGGAAGGCATCGAAGGCCGTGTGCCGTACAAAGGAACCCTGAGCGCGATCATCCACCAACTGATGGGCGGCCTGCGTTCCTCGATGGGCTACACCGGCAGTGCCAACATCGAAGAAATGCGCACCAAGCCAGAGTTCGTACGGATCACCGGCGCCGGCATGGCTGAATCCCATGTCCACGACGTGCAGATCACCAAGGAAGCGCCAAACTACCGTGTAGGTTGAGGCTTCCAGCAAAACGTTAAGTAACCGGGGCTGTTCTTCAGCCCCGAGTTGTTTCTGATTCATTAGACGAGACTGACTTCATGGCCCTCGACATTCACGCCCACCGCATCCTGATCCTCGACTTCGGTTCCCAGTACACCCAGCTGATCGCCCGCCGCGTGCGTGAAATCGGCGTGTACTGCGAACTGCATCCGTTCGACATGGACGATGAAGCGATCCGCGAATTCGCACCCAAAGGCGTCATTCTCGCCGGTGGCCCCGAGTCCGTGCACGAAGCCAATAGCCCGCGCTGCCCGCAAGCGGTATTCGACCTGGGTGTGCCGGTATTCGGCATCTGCTACGGCATGCAGACCATGGCCGAGCAACTGGGCGGCAAGGTAGAAGGCTCCGAGCTGCGTGAATTCGGTTATGCCCGTGTGGACGTGGTCGGCAAGAGCCGCCTGCTGGACGGCATCGAAGACCACATCGACGCCGACGGCCTGTTCGGCCTCGACGTCTGGATGAGCCACGGTGACAAGGTCACCAAAATGCCGGAAGATTTCCACATCCTGGCCAGCACCCCGAGCTGCCCGATTGCCGGCATGTTCAGCGATGAGCGTCGCTACTACGGGGTGCAGTTCCACCCGGAAGTGACCCACACCAAGCAAGGCGGGCGCATCCTGTCGCGTTTCATCCTCGACATCTGCGAGTGTGAAGCCCTGTGGACCCCGTCGAAAATTGCTGAAGACGCCATCGCCCAAGTGCGCGCCCAGGTCGGCACTGACAACGTATTGCTTGGCCTGTCCGGCGGCGTTGACTCCTCGGTTGTGGCCGCCTTGCTGCACAAGGCCATTGGCGACCAGCTGACCTGCGTATTCGTCGACAACGGCCTGCTGCGCCTGCACGAAGGTGAGCAAGTGATGGCCATGTTCGCCGAGAACATGGGCGTCAAGGTGATCCGCGCCAACGCTGAGGACCAGTTCCTCAACAACTTGGCCGGCGAGTCCGACCCGGAGAAGAAGCGCAAGATCATCGGCCGCACCTTCATCGACGTGTTCGATGCCGAGTCCAACAAACTGGACAACATCAAATACCTCGCCCAGGGCACCATCTACCCCGACGTGATCGAGTCGGCCGGCGCCAAGAGCGGCAAGGCCCACGTGATCAAGTCCCACCACAACGTGGGCGGCCTGCCTGAGGAGATGAACCTCAAGCTGGTAGAACCGCTGCGCGAACTGTTCAAGGACGAAGTCCGCCGTCTGGGCCTGGAACTGGGCCTGCCGTACGACATGGTCTACCGCCATCCATTCCCGGGCCCGGGCCTGGGCGTGCGTATCCTGGGTGAAGTGAAGAAGGAATACGCCGACCTGCTGCGTCGCGCCGACCACATCTTCATCGAAGAACTGCGCAAGGCCGACTGGTACCACAAGGTCAGCCAGGCGTTCGTGGTGTTCCAGCCGGTGAAATCGGTTGGCGTTGTAGGCGATGGTCGTCGTTACGCATGGGTTGTTGCGTTGCGTGCCGTAGAGACGATCGACTTCATGACAGCGCGTTGGGCACACCTGCCTTACGAACTGCTGGAGACGGTCAGCGGCCGGATTATCAACGAGATCGAAGGTATCTCGCGCGTGACGTATGACGTGTCGAGCAAGCCGCCGGCGACGATTGAGTGGGAATGATGGGACGTCCGGCATTGTCCGGCACGATCTAGCAAGAAATGCCCTAGAGCCCGCGTAATTGCGGGCTTTTGGCTTTTTGGCGTTGGCAAATTCTGGCGTAGATATTAGAGAAACTGTGATCGAATCAAATCCGTATCGAACGGTGTTATCCCTTGATCAGGCGCAAACACCGTCTGTGCCAACTGCGATGAGGCTACGCCTTCTCCCCGCGCTCGAGCATGTAAGTCGAATAGCGTCTCCAAATCCGGCCTTGGTGTATGTATTAAAGCTCGCAGCATCAAGGACACCCCGCTGAGGTTGTTCTCGACGTTGTTCCACCTCGGAGATGATGTGAGCCCCAGATCGGCCCAAATTATGCGTCGCTCTTGCAAGTCCATTACGAATGGCAGGCAGATCCCTGTGTTGGATGCGATATCGATACGGTCGAACACGGAGCTTGGCTCGAATACTTCACCTGACGCCGTATCGACGCGAGCCATCCAGCCAGCGAAGCATTCTGGAAGGTCGCAGTAAGGCTGCTCGGTGTATGAGTTGATAGAGGTAACAACGTAGCGAATACCCTTCTCTACGAGAACATCAAGGTCGAGGTCGATGAACTCTGAAGCTCCATCGGGCGCGTCGACGATGTCGCCGCTGTGGTAGCCGCCGAAACTCTTCAGGTTGTAGTAAGCGACTGTTTCTATGAACACGAAGTTGGCGTCGAAAAATGCAGCGGACAAGTCGATATCTGTACGCCCATGGCCGTTCTTCCACCAGAGGAACAGGCGAATGAAGCGGGTGTCAGGTATAGACAGCCGACTGCCCCGCACCAATGTGCGCAGGGCTTTCGATGAGGCACGCTGCGCCAGCGGTACCCTGTACTCGCGTAGTACTGGATCGATAAAGCAGCGACCTAGCGGCGGTAGTGACGCAAAACGCGTTACGAGAGCGTTCTCACAGATTGTGGCTGCACGAGCCAACACGTTGGGGGCTAGAGGTTCGCGTCGATCCTTGATTGCGTAGACTTTGGCGAGTGCGCCTTTGGGTGTGAATGCTCGCAGGGGGAGTGGGCGAGGAGCGCGTACCTGAGCCAGCAACTGCAGCAGAACAGGTGAGGACACTTGTGCCGCAACCGCCTCGAACGCGTCGAGGACCGATTCTGGTGCCGTTGCACGCCGAAGGGTCACGTCCAGCCGTCTTGCGAACTCGCCTGGGCGGTTTTGTAGTATGGGCGTAAGCGCGGCGATGTCACGCTGGGCAAGCAATGTTTCGACTCGTGATCCAAATGAGTCTGGCGTTTCGTTGCGACGTGCTGCCGTGATGGCGGCCAGCGCTCGTGGGTACTTATCGGCATAGTCGCCCGGATGCAGTACTTCAGCCAGGCGTTTCCATCGCTCTGCATGCCGCATCACGTCTTCTGCAACGTTGAGTGTTTTGTCGAGCAGGCGCAACAGCAGGCGACGCATTGAGCGCTTCATCGCTTTAAAACGTGTCGAAGCTGTCGTCAGTGACACGTCTCCTCCACTTAGCGCAACAGCGAGCCGTAGCACGTCTGTCGCCGTTTCGGCGTTTCGTTCCAGGAATGTATCTACCCGCGCATCGCCGGCTACGTGCAGGATAAGTGCACCGCCAACTAGTGCACGGATCTCCCGAAACGGCACGGACTCAGGCAGCAGTCGAAACACATCGCTTTGATACTTTCGAATAAACCAGATGACGTCGGCAGTTTCCTGTTCGGAGAGCGAGGTGCGTGATGAAATCAGCGGTTCGAGGAGTGACTCGAACTCGGAGACGCTTCCCGGTTCGATAACGCGGGATATGAAGTTGCCTTCAAGCATCGCAGGTCGAGCGTGTTCGGTGGGTGGTAAACGTAATAGCGTTAAGCAGTGAATGACGGCATTAAGGTACAACTCCGCCTCTGAGGCCGTCAGGACCTGCTCTGGAAAGTCAGGGTAGAAGGGTTTGTGATGTACATGAGCGCCAGTTTCCCGCCGAAGAACGCCGATAATTTCGCGCAGCCAATACTTGAGTTCTGTTGCTGACAACTTGGCAATTTGCTCAATCAGGGATTCTGACAGTACACATCGGAACGCCGCGACTTCCCGGACCGCCGATGCGACCTGCGCACGCGTGGCACCGCCAGTGCCGATGGGGACGTGAACTTTGCTACGGCGACGCAGGAACAACCCCTGATTCATACTAGATTTTCTCCCTTGGCCACCGTCGTGCTCGCGTTGCAGTTGAAGTAAAAACGCCTGCTAGAAGCAGGCGCAGTGTGGAGAGCGAAACCCCTAGGTCATAGGAGGTTAGAAGGAAGGTGTTCCATAGCCACGGCGGCATTCTACGAAAGGTTGAATCTGTTTGTCAGGTCGCTGCGTAATTCAACGGTAACAAGCTGCTTCGCCAGCAGAAGAGGGGCCGCTTTGCGCCCCAGCGGGAGCAAGCTCCCTCGCCACAGGGTCACATTGTGTCCTTAGGTGGTGGCATTACAGGCTTGAACAGGGGGGGACGGCGGTACGCTCAGCGTCAGAAAAACTCATCCAGCAGACAATAGAACTTCATACGCTGCTCATCGGGCTCAACGCCATAAGCCTCAAAAAATGGCCTCACCCATGCCAGCCCCAGATTGCTTTCAATACTTCGTGCTGCCAAGGCAAGGTCTTGGAACCGATCGCTGACCCCCAGCCGTCCACAGTCGATGAAGCCGCTGAAACAACCCTCTGCCGCCATGAAATTCGGCAGGCAAGCGTCGCCATGGGTCACTACCAGATCATGAGTCTTTGGCTGAGTTGCCACCAGTTCAGCAAACACATCCTCAGCGCTTTGCCCCAGTCGCTCGTCGTCGAAGTCTGTCTCGTCCACGAGGCCGGCACTGACGTGCTGCTGTGCGCGTGCGATGCGCAGCTGGAGGGAGTGATCGAAGGGGCACAGTGCCACGGGTAACTGGTGCAAAGTACGCAGCGCGGTCGCCAGGATGTTGATAATTTGCTCGGCTGAAAGCTCGCTGGCGCTGGCCAGGTCCTGTCCCGGTACGGTGGTCATCAGCAACCAATGGCGGTGGGCCGCTGTAACTTCATCCAGGACCACAGGCGCAGGCAGACCCATTTGCTGCAGCCATCTGAGTCGATCAATTTCGTCTGCCAACTCACTGTGTTCCTCCAGGAGCTCGGATTTCAGGAACAGATCCGTGCCGCCGTCATGGCGCAGGCGAAAGACGTCAGCGCGCGATTCACCAATGGCCTGTTGTTCAATCAGTGCATGGGGAAATTGTTCCCGCCATTTGTGGGGAATATTCATCGTTGTCTCCGGCGTCAGCGCCGCGCCACATCAGAAAAATAAAACTTATCCAACGTATGCCGCGACTCGGTGTACTCGAACTGCCTTCCATCCTGCAAAAACGTCTGGTTACTCACCACAATCACATGGCTTTGCCCCTCCAGATCCAGATGCGCCTGGTCGTCCTTGCTGCGTGGCAGGGCTTCGATGGTGCGTTGCGCGTAGCTGATCTGCAGCTGCAGCGTTTGCTCGATAAACGCGTAGATCGACTGCTCGGCGATGTCGCGGTCCAGGCCGGGAATCAGGTCGCTGATGAAGTGGTTGATGTCCAGAATCACGCGTTTGCCGCCGATGCGGCGCACCCGTTTGATGCGCGTGATCAGGGTGCCGGGTTCGGCCTCGATGTGTTGCAGCAGTGAGCCTTCCAACGGGATCTGGGTGAACTCGACCACGTCGGTACGTACATCATCGCCCAGGTCAGCGTGGGTTTCGTGGAAGCTGACGATGCCGCCCAGTTGGAACTCGATCGGGTTGGGCGACAACACAAAGGTGCCCTTGCCGTGGATCTTTTGCGCAAAGCCACGTTCCTGCAACTGCTCGATGGCGCGCCGCACGGTGCCACGGCTGGCCTGGTAGGCGTCCATCAGTTCGGTTTCGGAGGGAAGGCGCGTACCGCGTTGCAGGCGCTCGGTGGTGATGCTGGCAAGCAGATCCGTATAGATCTGGTTGTATTTGCTCATGGGATGGCTCTTGCCCGGCGTTATGAAGGTGGACTGCGCGTTCAAGGCAGGAACCTTAGTGGCAGAGGTTGGGTTTGTCCATTGGACACCCGTGCCCGTAGGTGAAAAACCTGACGGAAAGATCGTATGAATAAACAAAAGTGTAACTCGTACAGACGAGTTGTTGATTTAACTCGTACAGACGAGTACTTTTCCCTCCTCGGCGTGCTGCCAACGACTGCCACCCATAAAAACAATCACAGTGGAAAACGAGCATGAGCCACGACTATTCAACGATTGCCCGCGAGATCCTCGACAACCTCGGAGGCCGCGAAAACCTTGAGCAGGCTGCCCATTGCGTGACCCGCCTGCGCCTGGCGCTCAAGGACCCCAGCCTGGTCAACAGCAGTGCCCTGAACCAGGTCGATCTGGTCAAGGGTTCGTTCTTTACCGGCGGCCTGTTCCAGGTGGTGATCGGTCCCGGCGAAGTGGAGAAGGTCTACGCCGCCCTGCGCGAACTGACCGGCCTTGCCGCTTCGACCATTGCCGACGTCAAGAAAGCCGGCGGCGACAAGGCCAACCCCATGCAGCGCCTGGTGCGGGTGTTCTCCGATGTGTTCATGCCGATCCTGCCCGCGCTGATCATTGCCGGCCTGTTGATGGGCGTGAACAACCTGATGGGCGCCAAGGGCATGTTCATCGAAGGCCAGACGCTGCTGGAGGCCTACCCGAATCTGGATGGCCTGTGGAGCCTGATCAACCTGATGGCCAACACCTCCTTCGTGTTCCTGCCGGCACTGGTGGGCTGGTCGGCGGCCAAGCGGTTCGGCGGTAGTGAAATCCTCGGCATCGTGCTGGGCCTGATGCTGGTGCACCCGAACCTGCTCAACGCCTGGAACTACGGCAAGGCGGTAGCCGGCCTCGACGGCCAGAGCCTGCCGTACTTCGATATCTTCGGCTGGTTCCAGATCGAGAAGGTGGGTTACCAGGGGCAGATCCTGCCAATCCTGATGGCGGCCTTTGTCATGAGCGTGATCGAGAAGTGGCTGAGGGCGCGGGTGCCGAATGCCATTCAACTGCTGGTGGTGCCGATCACCACCATCGTGGTCACTGGTGTGCTGGCCCTGGCAATCATCGGCCCGGTGACGCGTCACCTCGGCATCCTGATTACCGAAGGCCTGGTCACCCTGTTTGAAATCGCACCTATGATCGGCGGCGCGATTTTCGGCCTGCTCTATGCGCCGCTGGTGATCACCGGTATGCACCACATGTTCCTGGCCGTCGACCTGCAGCTTATTTCCACCCAGGGCGGCACCTTTATCTGGCCGATGATCGTCATGTCCAACCTGGCCCAGGGCAGCGCCGCGCTCGGGGTGTTCTACATGACTCGCAATGCGCGGGACAAAAGCATGGCCTCGACCTCGGCCATTTCAGCTTACTTCGGCATCACTGAGCCGGCGATGTTCGGGGTGAACCTGCGTTTCAAATTCCCGTTCTATGCCGCTCTGCTGGGCTCGGCGCTGGGCAGCATTTTCCTGTCGTTGAACAAGGTGCAGGCCTCGGCCATTGGCGTCGGTGGGCTACCCGGGTTTATCTCGATCGTACCGAGCGCCATTCCGATGTTCGTGATTGGCATGGTCGTGGCGATGGTCGTGCCGTTTGCGCTGACGTGCATGTTGAGCATGAAGATCGTTCGGCCTGGTTACCGGGTCGCCTGAAGATCGCTATCGCAGGCAAGCCAGCTCCCACNGTGATGTGTGAACACATTCAAATGTGGGAGCTGGCTTGCCTGCGATGAGGCCGGAAGGGCCAACACCCAACTCTACTGAAGGAATCCACCATGCAAACCTGGCAACACTCGGTGATCTACCAGATCTACCCCAAAAGCTTCCACAGCCACGCGGGTAACGCCACCGGTGACCTGCTGGGCATCGTGGACAAACTCGACTACCTCAAGTGGCTGGGCGTGGACTGCCTGTGGGTTACTCCGTTCCTGCGCTCGCCCCAGCGCGACAACGGCTACGACATCAGCGACTACTACGCCATCGACCCCAGCTACGGCACTATGGCCGACTGCGACCTGCTGATCAGCGAAGCCGCCAAGCGTGGTATCAAGCTGATGCTCGACATCGTGGTCAACCACACCTCCATCGAACACGAATGGTTCCAGCAGGCGCGCAGCAGCCTCGACAATCCCTATCGTGACTTCTACATCTGGCGTGACCAGCCGAACAACTGGGAATCCAAGTTCGGCGGCTCGGCCTGGGAATACGAAGCGCAGACTGGCCAGTACTACCTGCATCTGTTCGACCATACCCAGGCCGACCTCAATTGGGATAACCCCAAGGTACGCGCCGAAGTGTTCAAGATGATGCGCTTCTGGCGCGACAAAGGCGTGGGCGGCTTCCGCCTGGATGTGATCAACCTGATCTCCAAGCCCGCCGATTTCCCCGAAGACAACAGCGACGGTCGCCGTTTCTACACCGACGGCCCGAACGTGCACCAATACCTGCAGCAAATGCACCGCGAGGTCTTTGAAGGCCATGACCTGATCAACGTGGGCGAGATGTCATCCACCCGCCTGGAACACTGCATTCGCTACTCGAATCCAGCGTCGAAAGAGCTGTCGATGACCTTCAATTTCCATCACCTGAAAGTCGATTATCCGAACCTGCAGAAGTGGGTGAAGGCCGATTTCGATTTCCTGCAACTCAAGCAGATTTTCTCCGACTGGCAGGTGGGCATGCAGGCCGGTGGCGGCTGGAACGCGTTGTTCTGGTGTAACCACGACCAGCCACGGGTGGTCTCGCGCTTTGGTGACGACGGCGAATACCGCGTGGTCTCGGCCAAGATGCTCGCCACGGCGCTGCACTTCCTGCAGGGCACGCCATATGTGTATCAGGGCGAAGAGCTGGGCATGACCAACCCCGGCTTCGACAGCATTTCGCAATACCGCGATGTGGAAACCCTGAACATCTTCCGCCTCAAGCGCGACGCGGGAGAGTCCGAAGCTTCGAGCATGGCGGCGATCATGCAGAAGTCCCGCGATAACGGGCGTACGCCCATGCAGTGGAGCACCGAAGCGAACGCCGGGTTCAGCCGCGGTGAACCCTGGATCGGCATTCCCGCGAATGCTGCGCAGATCAATGTCAACAGCCAGATGGATGACCCGGATTCGGTGCTGCATCACTACCGCAGGCTGATCGACCTGCGCCGTCGCGAGCCGCTGATACAGCAAGGCGTTTACCGTGCGTTGCTGCAAGACCATCTCCAGGTCTGGGCGTACCTGCGTGAAGGTCATGGCGAGCGCCTGTTGGTACTCAACAACTTCTATGGATCGTCGTGCGAGATCCAACTGCCCGAAGGCGTGATCAACGCCGCAAACGAGCAACGCCTTCTGATCAGCAACTACCCCGATTGCCCGCTGCGCACGAGCACGATGGTGCTACGCCCTTATGAATCCTTCGTGCTGCACCTGACTGGTTGAAATGCCCCCTGTAGGAGCGAGCTTGCTCGCGAAGATCGCCAACGCTAACGCGNGCCCCTCCAGGTGTTGCGTGGAGGTTGCAAATTCTTCGCGAGCAAGCTCGCTCCTACAGGTGATCGCGTCACGCAAGACAGCAAGAAAAAACAATAAAAATAAAAGGAGCACTTCATGAAAACAACAATAAAACTGGGCCTTATTGCTTCCTGCCTCACGGTGCCTTTCGGCGCCCAAGCCCTGGAATTTGCCGGGTATTTGCGCAGCGGCGCGGGCACGTCAACGGGCAGCGGCAAGCAGCAATGTTTCCAACTGCCGGGTGCGCAAACCAAGTACCGCTTGGGCAACGAATGCGAGCAGTACGCCGAGCTGGAACTGCGTCAGGATTTGCTGACCCTCGATGACGGTTCGGTGTTCAGCGTCGATGCCATGGCTTCCCTCTATAACAAGTACGACCGTGCCCTGAAGTTCCAGGGTGAAAACAATGGCTCGGCGCGCATGCCGCAGATGTATGCGCAATGGTCCAACCTGCCCAGCCTCAATGGCGGTTCGCTGTGGGCCGGGCGGCGTTACTACAAACGTAACGACATCCATATTTCCGACTTCTACTACTGGAACCAGAGCGCCACCGGTGGCGGGATCGAGGACGTGTTGATCGGCGGCTTGAAATACAGCTACGCCCTGTCGCGCAAGGACAACCTGTACCAGAAGGAGTACGCCACCCGTCACGACTTCAACGTCGCAGGTTTCAAGACCAACCCCGGTGGCGAACTGGAACTTGGCTTGAGCTACATCGCCAAGGCCGGTGGGCGTGACACCAACAGTGGCTGGGCGCTGACGGCGCAGCATGTACAAGCGGCCTTCCTGGGTGGCAAGAACAAGTTTGCCCTGCAGTACGGCGAAGGCCCCGGCACCGGTCTGGGTTACACCGGCAATACCACGTTGGACAAAAGCAGCAAAAGTTACCGCGCCGTGGAGTTCTTTGATTGGCAAGTGACCCCGCGTTTCGGCGGGCAAGTCGAGGCGGTGTACCAGAAAGATGTGCGCCCGGGGCGCCAGGACCAGAACTGGATGTCGCTCGGTGTGCGTCCTGCGTATGCGCTCAGTGAGCAATTCAAACTGGTCACTGAGCTGGGGCACGATCAGGTCGAGGCCACCGGCGGTACGCGCAAATTGAGCAAATTTACCTTCGCCCCGACCTGGTCGCCCAAAGGCCCTGAGTTCTGGGCGCGGCCGGAAGTGCGGTTGTATTACACCTATGCGTCCTGGAACAAAGCGGCCAAACGTGCGGCCAATGAGCTGGCGGCGGGCTCGGCGTTGTCCGACACCGGCGCCTATGGCACGGCGCGGCATGGGTCAAACGTCGGTGTGCAGGTCGAATATTGGTGGAAGTAAGCCGGGCTCGTGTGGGAGCGGGCTTGCTGTGGCGAGGGAGCTTGCTCCCGCTCGACTGCGCAGCAGTCGCAGGCTTTTGGGGGCGCTTCGCACCCCAGCGCAAGCAAGCTTGCTCGCCACAGCAAGCCCGCTCCCACCTTTGATCTTCGTCATCCTCAACCTTGCATCGACTCAATGATTTTTAAAGAACAACACAAACAGGTGAAGTCATGACCACATCTCAACCCCTGGAACTGCTGGCACCCTTGTCCGGGGTTTTGCTGGCGCTGGATCAGGTCCCCGACCCGGTATTTTCCGGCCGCGTGATTGGCGATGGCCTGTGCATCGACCCCACCTCGCAGACCCTCTGCGCGCCGTTGGCCGGGGTGATCAGCAATATTCAGGACAGCGGACACGCCGTCAGTGTCACCGCCGATAACGGAGTGCAGGTGCTGCTGCATATTGGCCTGGACACCGTGAACCTGGCAGGCCAGGGCTTCACCCGGCTGGTCGAGGAGGGCCAGCGGGTGGAGGCCGGGCAGCCGCTGATCGAGTTCGATGCCGATTATGTGGCGCTCAATGCACGTAGCCTGCTGACCTTGATGCTCATTGTGAGCGGCGAGCCGTTTGTGCCATTGGTGGCCGGTCAGGCGCTGGTCGAGTCCGGCCAGCCTCTGGTGCAGGTCTCACCGGGGCCGATGCCCGCTGAGGTGGACGAGGAAGAGGGCAATGCGCTGTTTTCCAAGCCAGTGACATTGCCCAATGCCAGCGGCCTGCACGCCCGCCCTGCGGCGGTGTTTGCCCAGGCGGCGAAGGGGTTCAGTTCCAGCATTTTCCTGCACAAGCAAACCCTGAGCGCCAATGCCAAGTCGCTTGTGGCGATCATGGCGCTGCAGACCTCCCAGGGCGACAGCGTGCAAGTGAGCGCGGCGGGGGAAGATGCCGAGGCGGCAATCCAGGCGCTGGTGGCGTTGCTGCTCGACGGCTGTGGCGAGACGCTGCCGGTAGCGGTCGAGGCGATCAACGAGCCCGCCACGCCTGCGTCTTCTGCGTCCGTGTTGCGAGGCGTCTGCGCGTCGCCGGGCTCGGCGTTCGGCCAGGTTGTCCAAGTGGCTGAACCGGCGCTTGAGATTCCCGAAGCCGGTGCCGGAGAAACCTTCGAACGTACCGCATTGGCCCGTGGCCTGCGGGCGGCAAACGAGGCGCTGCAAGCGTTGCAGGCCAAGGCGGCCGGCAGTGCCCAGGCCGAGATCTTCCGCGCCCACCAGGAACTGCTTGAAGACCCGACCCTGCTTGAACAAG
The DNA here is from genome assembly GCF_052046095.1 of Pseudomonas sp. 22072. Lineage (NCBI taxonomy): Bacteria > Pseudomonadati > Pseudomonadota > Gammaproteobacteria > Pseudomonadales > Pseudomonadaceae > Pseudomonas > Pseudomonas sp. 22072. The sequence goes on along the minus strand of NZ_JBQEQE010000003.1, from coordinate 164,218 downwards.
CCCATAGCCTGCTGGCCGAAGGCAAGAGCGCGGCCTTTGCCTGGAATACGGCCACGGTGGCGACCGCCAGGCTCTTCGAAGGCTTGGGTAAAACGCTGCTGGCTGAGCGTGCGGCGGATTTGGCCGACGTCGGCCAGCGCGTGCTCAAGTTGATCCTGGGGGTGCCGGAGCGTTCCATGGAGCTGCCGGAGTGCGCCATTCTGGTCGCCGAACAATTGACCCCCTCACAAACCGCCGGCCTGGATACCAGCAAAGTGCTGGGCTTCGTCACGGTCGCCGGTGGCGCTACCAGCCACGTGGCCATCCTCGCCCGGGCCCTCGGCCTGCCATCCCTTTGCGGTGTACCCAGTCAAGTATTGGCCTTGGCCAACGGCAAGCGGGTACTGCTCAACGCCGACAAAGGCGAGCTGCAGTTGGAACCGAACCTGGCTGAAATCGAGCAACTGCAGGCGGTTCGTCAACAGCAAAAGCTACGGCTGCAGCGTGAAGTGGCACAGGCCTCACAGGCGGCGGTCACCCGCGACGGTCATCACGTCGAGGTCACAGCCAACGTCGCCTCATTGCAGGAAGTGGAACAGTCACTGACCCTGGGCGCTGAAGGCGTGGGTCTGCTGCGTTCGGAGTTCCTCTATCTGGAACGCAACCGTGCCCCGAGCGCAGAGGAGCAGGCCGACACCTACAGCGCCATCGCCCGCGCCCTTGGCACCGAGCGTAATCTGGTGGTACGTACCCTGGATGTGGGCGGCGATAAACCCTTGGCCTATGTGCCGATGGAAAACGAGACCAACCCATTCCTTGGCCTGCGCGGTATCCGCCTGTGCCTGGAACGCCCCGAACTGCTGCGTGAACAGTTGCGTGCGATTCTTGCCAGTGCAGGCTTGGCGCGGCTGCATATCATGTTGCCGATGGTCAGCCTGCTGTCGGAGCTGCACCTGGCGCGCAAAATGCTCGAAGAGGAAGCGCAGACGCTTGGCCTGAGTGAACTCCCCAAGCTGGGCATCATGATCGAAGTGCCGAGCGCAGCGCTGATGGCGGATGTATTCGCGCCCCATGTGGATTTCTTCTCCATCGGCACCAACGACCTGACCCAGTACACCCTTGCCATGGACCGCGACCACCCGCGCCTGGCCAGCCAGGCCGACAGTTTTCACCCGGCCGTCCTGCGCCTGATCGACATCACCGTCAAGGCGGCCCATGCCCATGGCAAGTGGGTGGGCGTATGTGGTGCGCTGGCGTCCGAAACCCTTGCTGTGCCGGCGTTGATCGGCCTGGGTGTGGATGAGCTGTCGGTCAGCGTGCCGCTGATCCCCACCATCAAGGCCACCGTGCGCGAACTGGACCTGCACGACTGCCAGATCATTGCCCGCCAAGTGCTGGGCCTGGAAGAAGCCGATCAAGTGCGCGAGGCCCTGCGCCTGTACCACGCGGCCACCGTTGAAACCTCACCTGTCGTGGAGCACTGAGCATGTTCGAGAAATTGCAGCGGGCGTTCTGGAAAGCCCTGACGCCTGATTTGGTGGCCGAGACGGTCGCACCGACGACGCCGAGCCTGTTGTCGGCCGATGTGGTGAGTGCATTGGGCGGGGAGGGCAATGTCACGTCACAGCAGCGCGTGGCACTCACGCGGGTGCGCGTGCAATTGAAGGAGGTGGGTGGGTTGGATGAGTCGGCGTTGAAGGCTGCCGGTATACCCGCAGTGATGGTACTGCCGGGCGGCGTGGTTCATCTGCTCACCGGCCTATAAGGCGACGATGATCAGATGTGGGAGCCGGGCTTGCCCGCGATAGCGGTGTGTNTCGCGGGCAAGCCCGGCTCCCACAGGGATTTGCAGTGTGCGGGCTGTCGTGATCAGAGTTGTGGGCTGTCTTGCGGTGGCTTGGTCTTGTCCACGCCCGGCACATGCAGGTTGCCTTCCACCACCTGGTTACCCTCCAACTGCGGTTGGGTCACCCAGGTGAGGATGTCGTAGTAACGTCGGATGTTCGCCACAAAATGCACCGGCTCGCCGCCGCGGGCGTAGCCGTAGCGGGTCTTGCTGTACCACTGCTTCTGCGACAGGCGTGGCAACATCTTCTTCACGTCCAGCCACTTGTTCGGGTTCAGGCCTTCTTTCTTCGCCAGGAGGCGCGCGTCGTCCAGGTGGCCGGTGCCCACGTTATAGGCAGCGAGGGCGAACCAGGTGCGGTCGGGCTCGGCGATCTTGTCGTCCAGCTCATCCTTGATTCTGGCCAGGTACTTGGCGCCGCCCATGATGCTCTGCTTGGGGTCCAGGCGGTTGGACACGCCCATGGCTTGCGCGGTGTTCTGGGTCAGCATCATCAGGCCGCGCACGCCGGTCTTGGAGGTGACCGTCGGTTGCCACAGCGATTCCTGGTAGCCGATGGCTGCCAGTAACCGCCAATCGACTTTCTCGGCCTTGGCATAGGCGCGAAAGTGCTTCTCGTACTTGGGCAGGCGTTGTTGCAAGTGCTGGGCAAAGGTGTAGGCGCCGACATAGCCGAGGACATCGACGTGCCCGTAGTAGCGGTCCTTCAGGCGTTGCAGGGTGCCATTCTTCTCGACCTTGTCCAGGTAACTGTTGATCTCGTTGAGCAGGCTGTTGTCGTCGCCTGCTGCTACGGCCCAGCTTTGATTGCTGGCATTGCCGAGGTCGAAGGCCACGCGCACGTTGGGGAAGTACACCTGGTTCATGGCCACTTCGTTGGAGTCCACCAGGGTCAGGTCGATTTGCCCTTCGTCGACCATGCGCAGCAAATCCACCACTTCCACCGCGTCGGATTCTTCGTACTCAATCGCCGGGTTCTGTTTTTTCAGCGCCGCCAGTTGCTCGGCGTGGGTGCTGCCCTTGAGCACCATGATCTTCTTGCCCACCAGGTCGGCGGCGTTGGTCGGGCGCGATTGGCCGTTGCGGTAGATGATCTGCGGGGTGACTTCAAGGTACGGGTGGGAGAAGCGCACCTGCTGCTGGCGCTGGTCGCTGCTCACCAGGCCGGCGGCGGCGAGTACCGGGCCGTTGGGTTTGCCCAGCCGGCTGAACAGGTCGTCGAGGTTGTCGGCCGTCTCGATTTCCAGCTTCACCCCCAGGTCGTCGGCAAAGCGCTTGACCAGTTCGTATTCGAAGCCGGTTTCACCGTTGCGATCCTGGAAATACGTAGCGGGACTGTTGCGAGTGACCACCCGCAATACGCCATCCTCCTTGATTCGCTCCAGTGTGCTGGGTTTATCAACACAGGCACTGAGCATCAGGAAGAGCAAGGTGGCGATGAGCCATTTGGCGCATCGCAGGCGCGAAACAGTTGGGAAGAACATCTGCGCAGTATACGCAAACGGCTCACGGCGCCATATCTCGACAGCGGTGCACTTGTCTGCTAGCCAGCCTGAAACTGTGCTGCAACCCGCAGAAACGGGGCTTGGCGAGCGATTGTGACGGTTAAAATAACTGCGCCGAATGCCCTGGATAACGCCGTGATCGCAGGCAAAGCGTGCCAACTGACGTTCGGCGGCGGCCACCGGTAGCGTTTCGGGTGCCGTTGGCGAAGGTTTACGCTAGAATGCACGGCCTCAAAGCACACCCCTTCCCGAGGCTGTCCCGAAGATGTTGATCCTGCGCGGCGCTCCTGCCCTTTCTGCCTTTCGCCACAGCAAACTCCTTGAGCAACTGAGCCAGAAGGTTCCAGCTGTTACAGGCCTGTACGCTGAATTTGCTCACTTCGCCGACGTAACCGGCGTCTTGACCGCCGACGAACAGCAAGTGCTGGCACGCCTTCTGAAGTACGGCCCAAGCGTTCCCGTTCAAGAGCCGACTGGCCGCTTGTTCCTGGTTCTGCCACGGTTCGGCACCATCTCGCCCTGGTCGAGCAAGGCCAGCGACATCGCCCGCAACTGCGGCCTGGATAAAATCCAGCGCCTGGAGCGTGGGATCGCCTTCTACGTCGCCGGCCAGTTCAGCGACGCCGAGGCCGAGCTGATCGCCAGCAGCCTGCACGACCGCATGACCCAGATCATCGTCAGCCAGCTGGAACAGGCTGCCGGCCTGTTCAGCCACGCCGAACCCAAGCCGCTCACCGCGATTGACGTGCTGGGCGGTGGCCGCGCCGCCCTCGAGAAGGCCAACACCGAGCTGGGCCTGGCCCTGGCCGAAGACGAGATCGACTATCTGGTCAACGCCTTCACCGGCTTGAAGCGCAACCCCCACGACATCGAACTGATGATGTTCGCCCAGGCCAACTCCGAGCACTGCCGTCACAAGATCTTCAACGCCAGTTGGGACATCGACGGCCAAAGCCAGGAAAAAAGCCTGTTCGGCATGATCAAGAACACCTACGTGATGCACAGCGAAGGCGTTTTGTCGGCTTATAAGGACAACGCCTCGGTGATCGTCGGCTCCGTCGCCGGCCGCTTCTTCCCGGACCCGGAAACCCGCCAGTACGGCGCGGTGCAGGAGCCGGTGCACATCCTGATGAAGGTTGAAACCCACAACCACCCGACCGCGATTGCCCCGTTCCCGGGCGCAGCCACCGGTTCGGGCGGCGAAATCCGTGACGAAGGCGCCACCGGCCGTGGTGCCAAGCCCAAGGCGGGCCTCACCGGTTTCACCGTGTCCAACCTGCAGATCCCGGGCTTTGAACAGCCGTGGGAAGTGCCGTATGGCAAGCCTGAGCGCATCGTCACGGCGCTGGACATCATGATCGAAGGCCCGCTGGGCGGCGCCGCGTTCAACAACGAATTCGGGCGCCCAGCGCTCACCGGCTACTTCCGGACCTTCGAGCAGTCCATCACCACCCCGCGTGGCGATGAAGTGCGCGGCTACCACAAGCCGATCATGTTGGCCGGCGGCATGGGCAACATCCGTGAAGAACACGTCAAGAAAGGCGAGATTCTGGTCGGCTCCAAGCTGATCGTGCTCGGCGGCCCGGCGATGCTGATCGGCCTGGGCGGCGGCGCGGCCTCTTCCATGGCCACCGGCACCAGCTCGGCAGATCTGGACTTTGCTTCCGTACAGCGCGAAAACCCTGAGATGGAACGCCGTTGCCAGGAAGTCATCGACCGTTGCTGGCAGTTGGGTGACAAGAACCCGATCAGCTTCATCCACGACGTCGGCGCTGGCGGTTTGTCCAACGCCTTCCCGGAACTGGTCAACGACGGCGACCGTGGTGGCCGTTTCGAGCTGCGCAACATTCCAAACGACGAGCCGGGCATGGCCCCGCACGAAATCTGGAGCAACGAATCCCAGGAACGCTACGTACTGGCCGTCGGTCCTGAAGACTTCGCACGCTTCCAGGCCATCTGCGAACGCGAGCGTTGCCCGTTTGCCGTGGTCGGCGAAGCCACTGCCGAGCCGCAACTGACCGTCACCGACAGCCACTTCGGCAACAGCCCCGTGGACATGCCGTTGGAAGTGCTGCTGGGCAAGGCCCCGCGCATGCACCGTTCGGCCAACCGTGAAGCTGAACTGGGCGATGATTTCGACCCAAGCACGCTGGACCTGGCCAACAGCATCGAACGCGTGCTGCACCATCCGGCCGTGGCGAGCAAAAGCTTCCTGATCACCATCGGCGACCGCACCATCACCGGCCTCGTTGCCCGTGACCAAATGGTTGGCCCATGGCAAGTGCCGGTGGCTGACGTTGCCGTCACCGCCACCAGCTTCGACGTGTACACCGGTGAAGCCATGGCCATGGGCGAGCGCACGCCGCTGGCCCTGCTGGACGCACCGGCGTCGGGCCGCATGGCCATTGGTGAAACCCTCACCAACATCGCCGCCTCGCGTATCGGCAAGCTGTCCGACATCAAGCTGTCGGCCAACTGGATGTCCGCTGCCGGTCACCCGGGTGAAGATGCACGCCTGTACGACACGGTTAAAGCCGTCGGCATGGAGCTGTGCCCGGAACTGGGTATCACCATTCCGGTGGGCAAGGACTCCATGTCCATGGCCACCCGTTGGAACGAAGACGGCACCGACAAGAGCGTCACGTCGCCGCTGTCGCTGATCGTCACCGGTTTTGCGCCGGTCACTGACATCCGCCAGACCCTCACCCCGCAACTGCGCATGGACAAGGGCACCACCGACCTGATCCTGATCGACCTGGGCCGTGGTCAGAACCGCATGGGCGCCTCGATCCTGGCGCAAACCCACGGCAAGCTCGGCAAACAGGCTCCGGACGTCGACGACGCCGAAGACCTCAAGGCCTTCTTCGCCGTGATCCAGGGCCTGAACGCCGACGGCCACCTGTTGGCTTACCACGACCGTTCCGACGGTGGTTTGCTGACCAGCGTTGTCGAAATGGCCTTCGCCGGTCACTGCGGCTTGAACATCGTGCTCGACAGCGTTGCCGAGGATGCTGCCGAAATCAACGGCATCCTGTTCAACGAAGAGTTGGGTGCGGTGATCCAGGTGCGCCAGGACGCTACCCCAGACGTGCTCGCGCAGTTCAGCGCCGCTGGCCTGGCCGAGTGCGTGGCGGTGATTGGCCAGCCGATCAACAACGGCGAAGTCAATATCTCCTTCAACGGCGACACGGTCTTTACCGGTCAGCGCCGCTTGCTGCAACGCCAGTGGGCCGAGACCAGCTACCAGATCCAGCGTCTGCGCGACAACGCCGACTGCGCCGAGCAGGAATTCGACGTGATCCTGGAAGAAGACAACCCGGGCCTGAGCACCATGCTCAGCTTCGACGTCAACCAGGACATCGCCGCGCCTTACATCAAGAAGGGCATTCGCCCACAGGTTGCCGTACTGCGTGAGCAGGGCGTCAACGGCCAGGTGGAAATGGCAGCAGCGTTCGACCGCGCCGGCTTCAATGCGATCGACGTGCACATGAGCGACATCCTCGCCGGTCGCGTTGACCTCAACGAGTTCAAAGGCCTGGTTGCCTGCGGTGGTTTCTCCTACGGCGACGTGCTGGGTGCCGGTGAAGGCTGGGCCAAGTCGGCCCTGTTCAACAGCCGTGCCCGCGACGCGTTCCAGGGCTTCTTCGAACGCAACGACAGCTTCACCCTGGGTGTGTGCAACGGTTGCCAGATGATGTCCAACCTCAGCGAACTGATCCCGGGCAGCGAGTTCTGGCCGCACTTTGTGCGTAACCGTTCCGAGCAGTTCGAAGCCCGTGTTGCCATGGTGCAGGTGCAGGAGTCCAACTCGATCTTCCTGCAGGGCATGGCCGGTTCGCGCATGCCAATCGCCATCGCCCACGGTGAAGGCCACGCCGAATTCAGCAGCGAAGAAGCGCTGCTTGAAGCCGACCTGTCCGGCACCGTGGCCCTGCGTTTCGTCGACAACCACGGCAAGGTCACCGAAAGCTACCCGGCCAACCCGAACGGCTCGCCACGCGGGATCACCGGCCTTACCAGCCGCGACGGTCGCGTGACCATCATGATGCCGCACCCGGAACGCGTATTCCGCGCCGTGCAAAACTCGTGGCGCCCGGAAGAGTGGAGCGAAGACGGCGCCTGGATGCGCATGTTCCGCAACGCTCGCGTGTGGGTGAACTAAGGCCGTGTACAAGCTCGCCTTCTTCGTGCCCGACAGCCATGTGGAGACGGTAAAAACCGCCGTCTTCGCAGCCGGCGGCGGGCGCATCGGCGACTACGACAGCTGCGCCTGGCAAGTGCTGGGCCAGGGCCAATTCCGCGCGTTGGACGGCAGTCAGCCGTTTATCGGGCAGGTGGGCCAGGTTGAAGTGGTTGAAGAGTGGAAGGTTGAGTTGGTGGTGGCAGATGAATTGATCGTGGCCGCTGTGGCTGCTTTGAAACTCAGTCACCCGTATGAGACTCCGGCGTATGAGGTGTGGCAGTTGGCGGATTTTTGATTCGTGGGCTGTATAAACAAGAAACCCGCTGGGCCCGTTTGGTCAGCGGGTTTTTTGTTGGTTTTAAGTGCCAATCGCAGGCAAGCCAGCTCCCACATTTGACCCCGTTGTCAGACCGTACATCAATCCCATGTGGGAGCTGGCTTGCCTGCGATGGCGTCGGCGCAAGCGCCTCAGAACTTTCCGACAAGCCTTTCAGGTTGTCCGTCGGAACTCGCACAACTAACCTTCTCGAGTCGCTGCCAATTCAGTGACCGGGACTGCAAGCCTGAAAAGTCACTAGGAGCCTATTCCATATGGAGTTTAATGATGATCAGCGACAACTTGCTAACTGGTTCAATCTCATCTCAAGCCGAGTCCCGCCAAGCTGGTGATTCACCGTCCGACCAGATCTTCACCGTACTACCCAGTCTGAACACCGAAACCCTGCTCGCCAATGCCTCCCAAGACCTGGCATCCGTACAGGCACTGGCGGGTAATCTGGCTTTTGAAATCGACGGCCCGCACCGTGATGCGGTGCTGGGGATTCATCGGATGGTAGAGGGTATTCAGTTGATGGTGGATCGAGTACTGGATCTACACGAAGTACCCACCAGTAACTGAATACACCACACTCTGTGGCGAGGGAGCTTGCTCCCGCNCCCTCGCCACAGGGGAAATCAGGCGTTGATCCGGCGAGTCACCAACCGCTCCAACGCTTCACCCAACCCGGACGCCTTGTCACCCATAACTGATCGTTCCCACGCTCCGCGTGGGAACGCATCCTGTGACGCTCAGCGTCACCCTTGCGCAGGGCGGGACGCAGAGCGTCCGGGGCGGCATTCCCACGCAGAGCGTGGGAACGATCGGTCAGGCGTTGATAGGGCGGGTAACCAACCGCTCCAAAGCCTCACCCAAACCTAAAGCCTTGTCACCAATCAACAAGTGCCAAACCCCGCTATCCAGCTGGCTCACACCCTTGCAACCCAGCGCAGTGAGGTCCGCTTCAGACAGCACCGAATCATCCCCCAACTCCACCCGCAACCGGGTCATCGCTACCGCTTCCAGTTGGCGCACATTCTCTCGGCCACCCAGGGCATTCAGCCACTTTTCGGCCTCGTGTACATTCACCGCCACCGGCTTATCCACAGGCGCAACCGCTGCAGGCTTTGCGGCAACAAACCCCGGCATCGCCAAGCGGATTTCATCAGCAATGCTATCGGCCATCGGCCCGACCACCACCTGCAAACTCCCACCATTCCCCGGCCGCACCACAGCCATGGCACCCAGCGCTTTCAACTCTGCATCCACCGCCTTGTTGCGATCCACCATGTCCAAGCGCAGCCGCGTGGTACAAGCACCCACACTCAGCAAGTTCTCGGCGCCTCCCAACGCCTGGATATAAGCCGTCGCACGCTGGTTATCGCTCATCGCTTCAGCCTGCACCACCTGGATGTCTTCACGGCCCGGCGTCTTCAGGTTGAAGCGGCGGATGCAGTAGCTGAACACCGTGTAGTAGATCACCGAGTAGGCCAGGCCTACCGGTACCACCAACCAGCCATTGGTGGACTTGCCCCAGCCCAGCACCATGTCGATAAACCCACCGGAGAAGGTAAAGCCCAGGTGGATATTCAGCAGGTCGGTGACCGCCATCGACAGGCCGGTGAGCAGCGCGTGAATCAGGTACAGGAAGGGCGCCAGGAACATGAAGGCAAATTCAATCGGCTCGGTCACCCCGGTGAGGAACGAGGTCAGCGCCATCGACAGGAAGATCCCGCCCATCACTTTGCGCCGCTCAGGCAAAGCATTGCGGTACATCGCCAGACACGCCGCGGGCAGGCCGAACAGCATCACCGGGAACATGCCGGTCATGAACTGGCCGCCTTTGGGGTCGCCGGCAAAGTAGCGGGTCAGGTCGCCCGTGACCACCGCGCCGGTTACCGGGTCGGTGAAGCTGCCGAACACGAACCACGCCATATTGTTGAGGATGTGATGCAAGCCAGTGACGATCAGCAGGCGGTTGAACACGCCAAACACGAACGCACCGAGGCTGCCGCTTTCCATCAACAGCACGCCGAAGCTGTTGATGCCGTGCTGGATCGGGGGCCAGATCAGGCCGAAAATCACGCCCAGGCCCACCGCGCTGAACCCGGTGACAATCGGCACAAACCGCCGCCCACCGAAGAACGCCAGGTATTCCGGCAACTTGATGTCCTTGAAGCGGTTGTACAGCCCACCGGCCATCAAGCCGCTGGCGATACCGGCGAGCATGCCCATGTTGATGGTGGTGTCCATCACCTTGAGCGTGGAGATCATCACCAGGTAACCAATCGCCCCGGCCAGGCCCGCAGTGCCGTTGTTGTCACGGGCAAAACCCACGGCGATGCCGATGGCGAAGATCAGCGCCAGGTTGGCGAAGATCGCCTGGCCGGCGTCGTGCATCACCGCGATGTTGAGCAAGTCGGTGTCGCCCAGGCGCAGCAGCAAGCCGGCGATCGGCAGGATCGCAATCGGCAGCATTAGGGCGCGGCCCAGGCGTTGCAGGCCTTCGATAAAGTGTTGGTACATGGCGTGTCTCCCTATTCTTGTTGTTTTCAGCTCAGCGGCCAGTGGTGTTGACAGGCTTGGCGAACGGCCTGGGCGCTGCTCAGGTTGAGCAGTTCCTGGCTCAGCTGCCGGCATTGCGCCGCGTCCAGATGGCGAACGCGGTCCTTGATCTCTCCGACCTGCGGCGGGCTCACCGACAGCTCGGTGACGCCCAGGCCGACCAGTACCGGCGTGGCCAGCGGGTCCGACGCCAGGGCACCGCACACGCCGACCCAACGCCCGTGCTTCGCCGCACCGGCGCAGGTGTGCGCGATCAGTCGCAGCAAGGCCGGGTGCAGCGCATCGACGCGCGCGGCCAAGCCTGCGTGGTCGCGGTCCATGGCCAGGGTGTACTGGGACAGGTCATTGGTGCCGATGGACAAAAAGTCCGCATGTTCGGCCAGCTGTTCAGCCATCAGCGCAGCGGCGGGCACTTCGATCATCACCCCCAGTTCGGGGCGCTGGCTCAAACCCAACTCGGCGCACAGTTCATCCAGGCGCTGGCGAATCTGCAGCAGTTCATCCACCTCGCTGACCATCGGCAACAGGATGCGACAACGCGCCAGCGGCGAGACTTGCAGCAGGGCACGCAGTTGCTGGTCGAGCAATTCCGGACGCACTTGGGCCATGCGAATGCCGCGCAGGCCCAACACCGGGTTGGCCTCGATCGGCAGCGGCAAATAGTCGAGCTGCTTGTCGCCGCCCACGTCGATGGTGCGGATGATCACCGACTTGTCGCCCATGGCATCCAATACGGCCTGATAAGCCTGACGCTGTTCCTGCTCATCCGGCGCGGTACGGCGGTCGACGAAGAGGAATTCGGTGCGTAGAAGGCCGACGCCATCGGCACCGTTTTCAAACGCCACTTGGGCCTCGCTGCTGGAGGCAACATTGGCGGCGATTTCAATGTTCACACCGTCGCGGGTGCGTGCCGGTTGTTGCGCCTGGGCCTGCTGTTGCTGGCGACGCAGTTTTTGCGCGTCGCGTATCTGGTGCACTTCAGCATGGCGCGCATCGGTAGGGGCCAGTTCCAGGCGGCCATTGATGGCGTCCAGCACCACGCGTTGGCCCTGAGGCACATCCAGTACCTCGGCACCGAGTGCGACCACGCAGGGCAAGCCTTTACCTCGGGCAAGAATCGCGACGTGGGACGTGGCGCCGCCTTCGGCCATGCAGATACCGGCGGCCTGCTGTTCACTCAGTTGCAGCAAGTCTGACGGGGTCAGTTCATGGGCGCTGACAATCGAACCGGCGGGTAACTCAAAGTGCCAGGCCTCACCCAGCAAGGCCCGCAATACGCGTTGTTGCAGGTCGCGAAGATCGTTGGCGCGCTCGGCAAACAACGGCTTGCCCAACGCCAACAGCACGGCGCACTGGGCCTGGATCGCATCACGCCAGGCGTGGGTGGCAGCGCTGCCGTGGGTGATGGAGTCGGTGGCCGCTTCCAGCAGCGCCGGGTCTTCGAGCAGTGCAAGGTGGGCGGCAAATATGTCTTCTTCCTCGACATTCTTGCGTTGGCGGGCATGGTCGAGGGTGCTGCGGATTTCGTCGCGCACCTGCTCCAGTGCCGTGTCGAGGCGCTGCTGTTGTTCGTCGGCGCTATGGTCGCCGGTGTCTACGGGCAGCTCGATGCCGGACAGGCGGAACAGTGGCCCGCACACCAGGCCGGGCGCTGCACACACGCCTTGCAGCACATCGGCTTCCACACTGGCGCGACGTGGCGCAGCAGTGGCTACCGGGGCGTGATGGGCTTCGCTGACCGCCACGGATAGCGCCGCGACCAGCCCTTGCAACGCCGCCTCTGCGTCTTGGCCACGGCAACTCACTCGTACTTCGTCGCCTTCGCCAATGCCCAGGCCCATCAAGCCAATCAAGCTGTCGCACGACGCCGATTTGTCAGCGAAGTGCAGGTGCGACTGGCTGCTGAAACCCTGGGCGGTCTTGCGGATCAGGGCGGCAGGGCGGGCATGCAAACCGCCTCGATGGGTGATGCGCACGCTGGCGCTGGCCTCGAAGCTGGAGTTATCCACAGCTGCTTGGGCGGTGGCGGTGGTGCGCGCAGCAATCTGCAACAACGGCTCACCGATCTTGACCGTCTTCAGCGTCACGGGCGTCAGCTCAAAGCGGTCACTGTTGGTCAGGATGATCAGGCTCACCAGGCTCTTGCACTGGCGCGCGATGCGGTCCAGATCAAACTGCACTAACGGCTGACCCTCGCTCACCCGTGCGCCGTCCTTCACCAGCAAGGCAAAGCCTTCGCCATTGAGCTCCACGGTGTCGATGCCCACATGCATCAGCATCTCAGCACCGTTATCGGCGCGGATGGTCAGGGCGTGCCCGGTGCGGGCGACGTGGATGATCACGCCGTCACAGGGCGCCTGCAGGCAATCGTTCAACGGGTCGATAGCGAGACCGTCGCCCATGGCGCCGCTGGCGAACACTTCGTCGGGGACGCGGTTCAGGGCCAGCACCGGCCCACTCAAGGGGGCGCTAAGGGTCAATGGATTATTGTTGTTGGGCATGGGCACGGTACTCATCAGGAAAACGCCGCTTTAGTGCGTGCGGGTGACTTTGCTCAGGTGGCGCGGCTGGTCCGGGTCCATGCCCCGTGCCTCAGCAAGGCCTGCGGCCATCACGTAGAAGCTCTGGATAGCCAGGATCGGGTCCAAGCTCGGGTGTTCGGCGCGGCTCAGCGTCAGGTCGCGTTCGGCGATATCGTCCGGCGCAGCCAGCAACACGCGAGCACCGCGTTGGCGCATATCGGCGGCCAGGCTCAGCAGGCCGGCCTGCTCGGCGCCGCGGGGGGCGAACACCAGTAGGGGGTAGTTCTCGTCGATCAAGGCCATCGGCCCGTGGCGCACTTCGGCGCTGCTGAAGGCTTCGGCCTGGATCGCCGAGGTTTCCTTGAGCTTGAGCGCGGCTTCCTGGGCGATGGCAAACCCGGCGCCACGGCCGATCACCATCAAGCGCTGGCTGCCTTTGAGGGCGTCGACGGCCAGGCGCCAATCCTGTCTGGCGGCGTCACGCAGTCCCTCGGGCAGGGCCTGGCAGGCTTGCAGCAAGTCGGCTTCTTGATTCCAGTGGCCGATCAACTGTGCACTGGCGCTCAGGGTGGCGATAAAGCTCTTGGTGGCGGCCACGCTGAGTTCCGGCCCGGCGCACAGCGGCACGTGGAACTCGCAGGCGGCTTCCAGCGGTGAGTCTTCGGCATTGACCAGGGAGATGCTCAAGGCACCACGCTTGCGCAACAAGCGCAGACTGTTGACCAGGTCCGGGCTCTGCCCCGATTGGGAGAAACCAAACGCCACCTGGCCGCTGACTTTCATCGGCGCCTGCAACAGGGTCACCACCGACATCGGCAGCGACGCCACCGGAATGCCCACGTGTTGCATGGCCAGGTAGGCGAAGTAACTGGCGGCGTGGTCGGAGCTGCCGCGGGCGATGGTCATCGCCACTTGCGGCGGCTGGCGGCGCAGGCGGCCGGCGACTTCTTCCAGCATCGGGTCCAGGCGCTGCAGTTGGGCCGCGACGGCGTCGCAGGAGGCCAGGGCCTCTTCAAGCATTTTTGAAGTCAATGGTTTCTCCTTCGACCATTACGTCGGTGAGTGTCAGGGAGCGGTCCAGACGCACGCAGTCGGCAAAGCTGCCCGGTTGCAGGCGGCCGCGTTCTTCCAGGCCCAGGTAGTCCGCAGGAAATTGCGACAGGCGTTGTGAGGCTTCACTGATTGGCAGGCCGATTTTCACCAGGTTGCGCAGCGCCTGATCCATGGTCAGCGTGCTGCCGGCCAGGGTGCCGTCGGCCAGGCGCACGCCGCCCAGGCATTTGGTCACGGTGTGGCTGCCCAGCTTGTACTCTCCGTCGGGCATGCCGGCGGCGGCGGTGGAGTCGGTGACGCAATACAGGCACGGGATCGAGCGCAACGCCACGCGCATGGCGCCGGGGTGCACATGCAGCAAGTCCGGGATCAGCTCGGCGTACTGGGCGTGGGCCAGCGCGGCGCCGACGATGCCGGGTTCGCGGTGATGCAGCGGGCTCATGGCGTTGTACAAATGGGTGAAACTGGTGGCGCCAGCGGCCAGGGCGGCAACGCCTTCTTCATAGCTGCCCAGGGTGTGGCCGATCTGCATGCGCACGCCGCGTTGGCTGAGGGCGCGAATCAGGCCGTCGTGGCCGGCGACTTCCGGGGCGATGGTGATCACCCGGATTGGCGCCAGGCGCAGGTAGGCTTCCACTTCCTGCATCAACGCGGTGTGGGCGAAGTTGGGTTGGGCGCCGAGTTTTCCCGGATTGATGTAGGGGCCTTCCAGGTGCACGCCGAGTACGCGGGCGCTGCCGGCTGGCCGCTGTTCGCAGAACGTGCCGAGCTCACCGAGCACGCGGGAAATTTCTTCCACCGGCGCCGTCATGGTGGTGGCCAGCAGCGAGGTGGTGCCAAAACGCACGTGGGTACGGGTAATGGTCTCGAAGGCGCCCGCACCTTCCATGATGTCGGCGCCGCCACCGCCATGCACATGCAGGTCGATAAAGCCCGGCAACAGGTAGGGCAGGTCGTTGTCGGCCGGGTCGCACGGCGTGCCGTCAATGGCGACAACCTTGCCGTGCTCATGCACCAGGCGACCACGCATCCAGCCGCTGGGCGTGAGGATATTGTCTTCAGTCATGGGCAGTTCTCTAAGTTCGCATTCAGGCGGAGTAGTCATGGCGGCGCAGCTCTGCGACAAAGTCGTAGTAGTCGTTGCGGCAGTAGGTGTCGGTGATCTCAATCGGCGTGTTGTCGGCGGTGTAGCCCACGCGGGTCATCAGCAGCATGGCGGTGCCGGGGGCGATGCCGACCAGCGCGGCGAACTCATCCGAGGCATTGATCGCCTGGATATGCTGCAAGGCGCGCACGATGGGCTTGCCGATGCTTTCCAGGTATTCGTACAACGAATTGCCTATGGCTTGGGGATGGGGCAGCACCGAGGCCGGCATGGCGGTCATTTCAATCGCCATCACCGTGTCGTCGGCTTTGCGCAGGCGCTTGAGGCGCGCCACTTTGTCGGTGGGCGACAGGCCCAGGCGGATCAGTTCTTCATGGGTCGGCGGGGTGATGTCGCGCTCCAGCCACTGAGACGTCGGCACAAACCCCTTGAGCCGCAGCATCTCGCTGAACCCCGACAGGCGCGACAAGGGTTGTTCCAGGCGCGGCGTGATGAAAGTGCCGGAGCCTTGGCTGCGACGGATCAGCCCTTGAGCCAGCAACACTTCCAGCGCTTTACGGGCGGTGACCCGCGAGATGCTCAATTGCTCGCTGAGGGCGCGTTCCGAAGGCAGGGCCTGTTCGGATTTCCACTGGCCGGCATGGATCGCTGCTTCAAGGCTGCGGGCCAGTTGCAGGTACAGCGGCGTGGATTGCTTGTCGTCGGGGCGCAGGGCCAGGATGGGATTCATCTGTCAGGTTTCCGATGCGTTATTGGAATGTTGTCGCCCGGTAATGGCCGAAAACTAATACCACTTAAATACCATGTCAATGCTGCCAAAACGGTGAAAATCCCGGTTTCAGGGCACTTTAATGGGGCTTGGTATCAAGTGGTATTAGAGAGGTCTTTGTGGCACGCACAAGTGCAGGGTCCCGCGCGGTGAACTGGTATTCACCGGCAGGCGCTGCCTGGGGCAGGAATTATTTTCGAATTATTTTACGAACGGCACGCGATTACGGCCGAATCTCGATGAGGGTGCCGTCTTTGACCAGGTTCCACACTTCGCGCATATCCACATTGCGCATGCCGATGCAGCCGTCGGTCCAGTCCAGGGTGTGGAACCACTGTTCCGGGTAGTCTTCGGTGTCGGGGGTGCCGTGGATCATGATCATGCTGCCCGGCTTTACGCCTTCGCGGCGGGCGCGGGCGGCGTCGCTGATGTTCGGGTAGGAAATGTGCATGGCCAGGTTGAAGCGGTCGCTGGTCTTGCGCCAGTCGATCCAGTAGAGGCCTTCGGGCGTGCGGCGGTCACCTTCGATCAGCTTGTGGCCCTTGGGGTTCTTGCCCAGGGAGATGCGATAGGTCTTGAACGGCTTGCCGTCGTTGATCAGCTGCAGCTGGTGGGCGGACTTGAGCACCAGGACTTTCTCGACCGTTTTACCGCCAAGGGTTTGCACCGTGGAGGCCGGGGACAGCGTGGCGAACGACAGGCAGATCAGAGCAAGCAACCAACGCATTGAAACGGTATCCCTTTGGCGACATTGGCCGGCTTGTTATTGGGCGGGCTTGGACAGCGGTGGCACAGATTCGCTACGTACCGGGTATGCCTGTTGGCGACGGTCAGCGAAGAAGCATTCTAAGGTACGCCCGACCGTGCGGAAAGCCAGCTCGGACCAAGGGATATCGGCTTCGTCGAACAGCCTCACTTCCAGGCTTTCCTGGCCAGCGGCAAAGTCCAGGTCGATCAGTTCGGCGCGGTAGAAGATATGCACCTGGCTGATGTGCGGCACATTGATCAGGGTATAGAGGCTCAGGTTGCGCACCCGGGCGCAGGCTTCTTCCAGGGTTTCACGCATGGCCGCCTGCTCGACGGTTTCGCCGTTTTCCATAAAGCCTGCGGGCAGGGTCCAGTAACCCAGGCGTGGCTCGATGGCGCGGCGGCACAACAGCACTTGGTCGCCCCATACCGGCAGGGTACCGGCGACAATATTGGGGTTCTGGTAATGAATGGTCGAGCAGTGGTCGCATACATAGCGCAGGCGTGCGTCGCC
Source organism: Pseudomonas sp. 22072 (assembly GCF_052046095.1). Classification (NCBI taxonomy): domain Bacteria; kingdom Pseudomonadati; phylum Pseudomonadota; class Gammaproteobacteria; order Pseudomonadales; family Pseudomonadaceae; genus Pseudomonas; species Pseudomonas sp. 22072. The sequence goes on along the minus strand of NZ_JBQEQE010000003.1, from coordinate 147,114 downwards.
TTCGGGAATGCGTTGGGTCACCGGTTTGCCGCACTGGCTGCAGAAATTCATGCTGGGGTTCCTGGACAATGGGCACATCTTGGCTTGGTGCCGGGCGTTCCTGCAAGTTGTCGTTTAGCGACAGCCCTGCGGTTTTGGGGTTGGGCGCGTGCACGCTTTGGTGCATGATGCAAGGTAGCCAACAGACCGAGATGACTCATGCTGGACGAGCTACTTCGCCGGGTAAGCAACCACACCCCCCATACCCTGGAAACCGACGGGCGTTTCCCCGAGGCTGCGGTGCTGGTGCCGATTACCCGCAGTGACGAACCCGAGCTGATCCTGACCCTGCGCGCCAGCGGCCTGTCGACCCACGGTGGCGAAGTGGCCTTTCCCGGCGGGCGCCGCGACCCTGAAGACCCGGACCTGATCTTTACCGCCTTGCGCGAAGCCGAAGAAGAAATCGGCCTGCCGCCGGGGCTGGTTGAGGTCATAGGCCCGTTGAGCCCGCTGATTTCCCTGCACGGCATCCGCGTAACGCCCTATGTAGGTGTGATCCCCGATTACGTCGAATACCTGGCCAACGACGCCGAGATTGCCGCCGTTTTCAGCGTGCCTTTGGATTTTTTCCGACAGGACCCACGCGAACATACCCACCGCATTGATTACCAGGGCCGTAGTTGGTACGTGCCAAGCTACAGGTTCGGCGAATACAAAATCTGGGGGCTGACAGCGATCATGATCGTCGAGCTGATCAACCTGCTCTATGACGATGCCAAGATCAGCCTGCACCAGCCGCCCAAGAGCTTCATCAATCTATAAGCCATCGTTCAAATGGCATGCCGTGAGGAAAAACCATGAAATACCGCCTGGGCGACGCCCGCGTCGAGACCCATCCCGACAGTTGGGTTGCACCGAATGCCACGCTGGTGGGCAAGGTCAAGCTGGAGGAGGGCGCCAACGTCTGGTTCAACGCGGTGTTGCGTGGCGATAACGAGCTGATCCTGATCGGCAAGAACAGCAACGTGCAGGACGGCAGCGTGATGCACACCGACATGGGCTACCCGCTGACCCTCGGCACCGGCGTGACCATTGGCCATAACGCCATGCTGCATGGCTGCACCGTTGACGACTACAGCCTGATCGGTATCAACGCAGTGATCCTCAATGGCGCCAAGATCGGCAAGCACTGCATCATCGGCGCCAACTCGCTGATCGGTGAGGGCAAGGAAATTCCTGACGGCTCGCTGGTCATGGGCTCGCCAGGCAAGGTGGTGCGTGAGCTGACCGAGGCGCAAAAGCGCATGCTCGAAGCCAGCGCCGCGCACTATGTGCATAACTCGCAGCGTTACGCGCGGGATCTGGTTGAGCAGGAAGAATGAGTACGGTTGAACGGCCTGTTGCCTCGCCGTGCGTGAGTATTTGCGCACTGGACGACGACGATATCTGCACCGGCTGTCAGCGCAATGTGGATGAGATTACGCGCTGGAGCCGCATGGACAACGCCGAGCGCCGGCTGGTGCTGGGGTTGTGCCATGAGCGGGCGGTGGCGAGTGGGATAGTGTGGATGACCCCTGGGAAATCTGGCGCCTGACAGGCCGCCATCGCAGGCAAGCCAGCTCCCACCCTTGATGTGTGAATACCTTCAAATGTGGGAGCTGGCTTGCCTGCGATGAGGCCCTGCCAGACGACATCCTTGTAATTGTGTACCCTGTGCGGCATTGCCCACAGGTCCATCCTCCATGTTTTTCCTGATCGCCTATATCAGCAGCGTCGTGCTGATCAACTTCGCCTTCTCCACCGCCCCACACCTGGACGTCATCTGGTCCGCCTGGGGTGGCCTGGTATTTATCCTGCGCGACATGGTGCAAATCCGCTTCGGCCATGGCGCAATCATCGCCATGCTCGCGGCGCTGGTGCTCTCCTATATCACCTCCGACCCGTCCATTGCCCTGGCCAGTGCCACGGCGTTTGCGGTGTCCGAGTGCATCGACTGGCTGGTGTTCAGCGTCACCAAGCGCCCGCTGCATGACCGCCTGTGGATAAGTTCGGCGCTGAGCATTCCCCTCGATACCTTTATCTTTTTCGGCCTGATCGGCGCACTGACCCCAGCGGTGGCGGGCACGGCGTTGGTGTCCAAGTTCGCCGGTGTCACCGTGGTCTGGCTGATCATGGCCTGGCGCATCCGCCGGCGGGCTGTCGCCAACTGAGGCCAATTTTTACAGTTCATGTAAAATGCCCGCCTTTCTCCCCCATGATCCGCTCCCCTGAGGACCTGAGATGACCCGAATCGGAACTCCATTGTCGCCAACCGCGACCCGCGTTTTGCTGTGTGGCTGCGGTGAGCTGGGCAAGGAAGTGGTAATCGAACTGCAGCGCCTGGGCGTTGAAGTGATTGCCGTGGATCGCTACGCCAATGCGCCGGCCATGCAGGTGGCGCACCGTAGCCATGTGATCAACATGCTCGACGGGGCCGCATTGCGTGCGGTGATCGAGGCGGAGAAGCCGCATTTCATCGTGCCGGAAATCGAAGCCATCGCCACCGCCACTCTGGTGGAACTGGAGGCCGAAGGCTTTACCGTCATCCCGACCGCCCGTGCCACGTCGCTGACCATGAACCGTGAAGGCATCCGTCGCCTGGCCGCCGAAGAACTGGACCTGCCGACCTCGCCGTACCACTTCGCCGATACCTTCGAAGATTACAGCAAGGCCGTCCAGGACCTGGGCTTTCCGTGCGTGGTCAAGCCGGTGATGAGTTCGTCGGGCAAGGGCCAGAGCCTTTTGCGCAGCGCCGACGACGTGCAGAAAGCCTGGGACTACGCCCAAGAAGGCGGGCGTGCCGGCAAGGGTCGGGTGATCATCGAAGGCTTTATCGACTTCGACTACGAAATCACCCTGCTGACCGTGCGCCACATCGGCGGTACCACTTTCTGCGCGCCGGTGGGCCATCGCCAGGAGAAGGGCGACTATCAGGAGTCCTGGCAGCCGCAGGCCATGAGCCCGATTGCCCTGGCAGAGTCCCAGCGCGTTGCCAAAGCCGTGACCGAAGCCTTGGGCGGCCGTGGCTTGTTTGGCGTGGAATTGTTCATCAAGGGCGATCAAGTGTGGTTCAGCGAAGTGTCGCCGCGCCCCCATGACACTGGTTTGGTGACCCTGATTTCCCAGGACCTGTCGCAGTTTGCCTTGCACGCGCGCGCCATCCTCGGCCTGCCGATCCCGTTGATCCGTCAGTTCGGGCCTTCGGCGTCGGCGGTGATCCTGGTGGAAGGGCAGTCGACCCAGACGGCGTTTGCCAACCTCGGCGCTGCGTTGAGCGAGCCGGATACGGCGTTGCGTCTGTTTGGCAAACCTGAAGTGAATGGCCAGCGCCGCATGGGCGTGGCACTGGCGCGGGATGAGTCGATTGAAGCAGCTCGGGCCAAGGCGACCCGTGCTTCCCAAGCAGTTGTTGTAGAGCTCTAGGCCGCCACGCTCGTTCCCACGCTTTGCGTGGGAATGCCTCTTGTGACGCGCTGCGTCGCGCTTGGGGACGCAGAGCGTCCCTAACTGCATTCCCACGCAGAGCGTGGGAACGAGCATGGGGTCAGGCGACCTTGTTCAAGTCGTTATCCCGCGTCTCTTTCAGGCACAGCACCGCAATCAAACTCAGCAACGCGGCCGCCGATACATATCCCCCGACATAACTCAAACCACCCATCGCCACCAGCTTGGTCGCGAAGAACGGCGCCGCCGAGGCCCCCACGATCCCACCCAGGTTATACGCTGCCGATGCACCGGTATAACGCACGCGGGTCGGGAACAGTTCTGGCAGCAGCGCGCCCATCGGTGCGAAGGTCACGCCCATCAAAAACAGCTCCAACGCCAGAAACAGCGCCACGGCCCAGGTCGAGCCATGGGTCAGCAGCGGCTCCATGGTAAAGCCCGACAGAATCGCCAGGACCGCGCCTACAATCAGCACCGGCTTGCGCCCGTAGCGATCACTGGCCAGGGCGGCCAGCGGTGTCGCCAGCCCCATGAACAGCACCGCGAAACACAGCAGGCCGAGGAAGGTTTCACGGCTGTAGCCCAAGGTGGAAACGCCATAGCTCAACGAAAACGCCGTGGTGATATAGAACAGCGCATAGCACACCACCATCGACGCGGCGCCCAGCAGTACCGGCAGCCAATGCTGGCTGAAGAGTTCCACCAGCGGCACTTTCACTGGTTTTTCCTTGGCCACTGCATTGGCGAACACCGGCGTCTCATGCAGTTTCAGGCGCGCATACAGGCCCACCATCACCAGCGCAGCGCTGAGGATGAACGGAATGCGCCAGCCCCAGCTGCGAAATTGCTCGTCATTCAGGCTCATGGCCAAAATCAGGAACAAACCGTTGGCCGCCAGGAAGCCTATCGACGGGCCCAGTTGCGGGAACATGCCGAACCAGGCGCGCTTGCCCTTGGGAGCGTTCTCGGTCGCCAGCAAGGCCGCGCCGCCCCATTCTCCGCCAAGGCCCAGGCCCTGGCCGAAGCGCAATACGCACAAGAGGATCGGTGCCCAGGCACCGATGCTGTCGTAGCCCGGCAGCAAGCCGATCAAGGTAGTACATACACCCATCAGTAGCAGTGAAGCCACCAGGGTTGATTTACGGCCGATACGGTCACCGAAGTGACCGAACAACGCCGACCCCAGAGGGCGGGCGATAAAAGCGATACCGAAGGTCAGGAACGATGCCAGCATCTGCGCGGTGCCGGAGGTCTGTGGGAAGAACACCGGGCCGATCACCAGGGCGGCAGCCGTGGCGTAGATGTAGAAATCGTAGAACTCAATGGCGGTGCCGACGATGCTCGCGGTGGCGACGCGGGCGGTCGAGTTGGCAGGTGCGGCGCTCGCAGCCTCTTGGTAGGTGGTGCTCATGACGTTATCCCTGACGGTTATTGCGCGTTTGGACGCGGATTATTATTGGTCGAACACCCATGGATCAGGGCTGTGCGCGGGGCGGCTCGGGATGGGAGCAAACACCGGTCGGACATGGTAAGGCAGTGCCAGGACACGCTGGGTGCGGATAGCACGCGGTCTGGCGGGGCTTGGGTAAGCCGCAGGGATTATAGGAAGGGGCCTAAGGATCCAACAAGGGGCTGGCGAGGATCGATGGCCTGGAACTGGATCAATGTGGGAGCTGGCTTGCCTGCGATAGCATCACCTCGGTTCAACTGAAGGACCGAGTCGCCTGCATCGCAGGCAAGCCAGCTCCCACATTGACCGGGTTGAGCCTGCTGAGGTCAGGCAGCGACTGGCACGTGGCTGGTATGCCAGATCAATACTTTGCTCACCCGGTTGTCTTCGGTCTCGAGGATTTCCAGGCGATAGCGGCCGACTTTCAGGCAGACCGCGCAATCGGGGATGGTTTCCAGCGCTTCGGTCACCAGGCCGTTGAGGGTTTTGGGGCCGTCGCTGGGCAGGTGCCAGCCCAGGCTCTTGTTCAGTTCGCGGATCGAAGCGGCGCCATCGATGATGTAGCGACCATCGGGCTGGGCTTCGATATGCGGGTTATCCACCGCCTGATCGCTTTCGAATTCGCCGACGATCTCTTCCAGAATATCTTCCAGGGTGACAATGCCCAGCACTTCACCGTACTCGTCCACCACCATGCCCAGGCGCCGCTGCTGTTTGTGGAAATTCAGCAGTTGCAGCTGCAACGGCGTGCTTTCCGGCACAAAGTAAGGCTCGTGGCAGGCGGCGAGCAGGGCCTCTTTGGTCAGGCTGGCGTCGGGCAGCAGGTGTTGGATCTGCCGGGTATTGAGCACGGCCTGCACCTGGTTGATGTCGCTGTGAAACACGGGCAGGCGGGTGCGCGGCGAGGTGCGCAACTGTTCGATGATGTCTTCTATCGACTCATCAAGGTTGATGCCGTCCACTTCGCTGCGCGGCACCAGGATGTCGTTGACCGTGATGTTGTCCAGGGCATGGATACCTGGCAGGCCGGGAGTGCGGTCGGCGTCGGTGTCGGGCTCTGGGTCGTCATCATGGTCGGGCAGGGGCTCGTCGCTGTTTTTCACCACGCCGGATTTGCGCGCAAACGGGCGCAATAACAGCTGGCTGATGCCATTGAGCAACCAGGCCAGCGGGTAAAGGATTTTCAGCGGCACGCCCAGCAATGTATTGCCAAAGCCCAGCACTGCTTGGGGGTGACGGGTAGCCAGGGTGCGAGGCAGGTAGTCGGCCAGCACCAGCAGCCCTGCGCAGGAAATCAGCCAGCCTAGCCAGGGCCCGTTCTCTGCCCAGGCATAGATCGCCAGCAGGGTGCAGAGAATCACCACGGCGGCGCGGCACAGGCTGTTGCACAGGATCAGGCTATGGCGCGGGAAACTCAGGCGTGCGGCCGCCTTGTCGCCCTGGCGTGTGCCAGGGCGCAGGGCCAGCAGGTGTTGTTGCGCGGCTTCAATGGCGGTAAACAGTGCTGCCCATAGAATCAGCAGGGCAATTACGGCGAGCATCGGCCCTAAGGGCAAGTTGTCCATGATCACTGCCCGTCAGATATGCAGGATGTATTCGCGAACCAGCTTGCTGCCGAAATAGGCCAGCATCAACAGGCAGAAACCGGCAAGGGTCCAGCGGATGGCCTTGTGCCCACGCCAGCCGAGGCGGTTGCGCCCCCACAGCAGCACGCTGAACACGACCCAGGCCAGGCACGCCAGCAAGGTTTTATGGACCAGGTGCTGGGCAAACAGGTTTTCGACGAACAGCCAGCCGGAGATCAGCGACAGCGACAGCAGGGTCCAGCCGGCCCACAGGAACCCGAACAGCAGGCTTTCCATGGTTTGCAGCGGCGGGAAGTTCTTGATCAGCCCGGACGGGTGCTTGTGCTTGAGCTGGTGATCCTGCAGCAGCAGGAGCAGGGCCTGGAACACCGCGATGGTGAACATGCCGTAGGCGAGGATCGACAACAGGATGTGGGCGAGGATGCCCGGCTCCTCGTCGATCACCTGTACGGTGCCGGTGGGGGTGAACTGCGCCAGCAGCACCGTGAGCATTCCCAGGGGGAATAGCAGCACCAGCAGGTTCTCCACCGGAATCCGGTAGCAGGCCAGCAGCGTCAGCGCGATGACGGCCGCGGCGATCAGGCTGGCGGCGCTGAAAAAGTCCAGGCCCAGGCCGACCGGGGTCATCAGGTGGGTGAACAGGCTGGCGGCATGGGCCAACAGAGCCAGCACGCCAAGGCCGACGAGCAGACGTTTGTCCGCTTTGGCGCCTTGGGCCAGACGAGTGCCCTGATAGAGGGTCGCAGCGGCATACAGGATGGCGGCGGCGAGGCTGGGTAGCAAACTGGGTGACAAGGGGAGCATAAATCCTGGTAGGCAAGCCCGAAAGGCGTTGAGTTTGGCACACACCTGCGCTGCAAGAAAGACTCCCGGGCCAGACAGCGGGTGTGCATGGGCGCAGTCTTCGCTATAATCCGCGACCTGCCCATGCCGCAGGCTCGCCGAGCGCTGTGATTAATAGCGATTTGCCAGAGCCTGGGCCGCCATTACCTCGGTCTACCTGCATTTCGATGAGTAGGGCCTGAAAGGATCGCGCATGTTTGAAAACTTGACTGACCGTCTCTCGCAGACGCTGCGCCACGTTACCGGCAAGGCCAAGCTGACCGAGGACAATATTAAAGACACCCTGCGTGAAGTGCGCATGGCGTTGCTGGAAGCCGACGTGGCTTTGCCGGTGGTGAAGGACTTCGTCAACTCGGTCAAGGAGCGTGCGGTCGGCACCGAAGTGTCCCGCAGCCTGACCCCGGGCCAGGCCTTTGTGAAGATCGTCCAGGCCGAACTCGAAAGCCTGATGGGCGCGGCCAACGAAGACTTGAACCTCAGTGCCGTGCCGCCAGCCGTCGTGCTGATGGCGGGCCTGCAAGGTGCGGGTAAAACCACCACCGCCGGCAAACTGGCGCGCTTCCTTAAAGAGCGCAAGAAGAAATCCGTGATGGTGGTATCGGCCGACGTGTACCGTCCGGCGGCCATCAAGCAGTTGGAAATGCTCGCGGGCGAAGTGGGCGTGACCTTCTTCCCGTCCGACCTGAGCCAGAAGCCGGTCGACATCGCCAACGCGGCTATTAAAGAAGCCAAGCTCAAGTTCATCGACGTGGTCATCGTCGATACCGCCGGTCGCCTGCACATCGACGAAGAGATGATGGGCGAGATCAAGGCGCTGCATGCCGCGATCAACCCGGTCGAGACCCTGTTCGTGGTCGACGCCATGACTGGCCAGGATGCGGCCAACACCGCCAAGGCTTTTGGTGACGCACTGCCGCTGACCGGCGTGATCCTCACCAAGGTCGACGGCGACGCCCGTGGCGGTGCCGCGCTGTCGGTACGTGCCATTACTGGCAAGCCGATCAAGTTCATCGGTATGGGCGAGAAGAGCGAAGCGCTCGAGCCGTTCCACCCTGAGCGTATCGCCTCGCGCATCCTTGGCATGGGTGACGTGCTCAGCCTGATCGAGCAGGCCGAAGCCACGCTCGACAAGGACAAGGCCGACAAACTGGCCAAGAAGCTGAAGAAGGGCAAGGGCTTCGATCTCGAAGACTTCCGCGACCAGCTGCAACAGATGAAGAACATGGGCGGCCTCGGCGGCCTGATGGACAAGCTGCCCAACATCGGCGGTGTGAACCTGGCGCAAATGGGCAACGCCCAGGGCGCGGCAGAGAAACAGTTCAAGCAGATGGAAGCCATCATCAACTCTATGACCCCGGCCGAGCGCCGCGACCCTGAGCTGATCAGCGGTTCGCGCAAGCGCCGGATCGCCATGGGTTCCGGCACCCAGGTGCAGGACATCGGTCGCTTGATCAAGCAGCACAAGCAGATGCAGAAGATGATGAAGAAATTCTCCGCCAAGGGCGGTATGGCCAAGATGATGCGCGGCATGGGCGGTATGTTGCCCGGCGGCGGCATGCCTAAAATGTAAAGTATTCGAGTGGGAGCCCAGCTCCCGCTCCGACCCACAGGGATGTGGGATCTCCAGCAAACCCGCCGTTGGCGGGCGCTGACTCGCCGTTTTAACCGACGGCTCTATAGCAGATCTGAATGGCACGCTGATAGGCGCCAGAAAAAGACATTTGCAAAAGTCCGGATATTCCTTAGAATATGCGGCCTTTCGGGCACCTATGCCCGCTGTGCATTTAGATTTGCAGCACCGACTACAGGAACGATGTTCACATGCTAACAATCCGTCTTGCCCTTGGCGGCTCCAAAAAGCGCCCGTTTTACCACTTGACCGTAACCGACAGCCGCAACCCGCGTGACGGTTCGCACAAGGAACAGGTTGGTTTCTTCAACCCTGTTGCTCGTGGTCAAGAAGTTCGTCTGTCCGTGAACCAAGAGCGCGTAGCCTACTGGCTGAGCGTTGGCGCACAGCCATCCGAGCGCGTTGCAAAACTGTTGAAGGACTCGGCTAAGGCCGCAGCCTGAGCAATATGAACGCGACGCCAGCTGTTGCTGATGATTTGATCGTTATCGGCAAGATTTACTCTGTTCATGGCGTTCGCGGCGAAGTGAAGGTGTATTCCTTTACGGATCCGACTGAAAACCTGTTGCAGTACAAAACCTGGACGCTCAAGCGCGAGGGTAGTGTGAAGCAGGTTGAGCTGGTCAGTGGACGCGGGAGCGACAAGTTCCTGGTCGCAAAGCTCAAGGGTCTTGATGATCGTGAAGAAGCTCGTCTTCTGGCCGGTTATGAGATCTGCGTGCCGCGCAACCTGTTCCCTGAATTGACCGACGGCGAGTACTACTGGTACCAGCTGGAAGGTCTGAAGGTTATTGATCAACTCGGGCAATTGCTGGGGAAAATCGATCATCTTCTGGAAACCGGCGCCAATGATGTAATGGTGGTCAAGCCTTGCGCTGGCAGCCTGGATGACCGTGAACGCCTGTTGCCCTATACCGAGCAATGCGTGTTGGCCGTCGACCTGGCCGCGGGCGAGATGAAGGTGGAATGGGACGCGGACTTCTAAGCGTGGCTAATTTGCGCATTGAAGTGATCAGTTTGTTTCCCGAGATGTTTTCCGCCATCAGCGAGTACGGCATCACCAGTCGGGCGGTGAAACAGGGGCTGTTGCAGCTCACCTGTTGGAACCCGCGAGACTACACGACGGATCGACATCACACTGTGGACGATCGCCCATTTGGCGGTGGCCCGGGCATGGTGATGAAGATCAAGCCCCTGGAAGACGCGTTGGTTCAGGCCAAGGCAGCCGCCGGGGAGAAGGCGAAGGTAATTTACCTGTCCCCTCAAGGCCGTCAGCTGAAACAGGCGGCGGTACGCGAACTGGCGAATGAGGAAAGTTTGATCCTGATTGCCGGTCGCTATGAAGGCATTGACGAGCGTTTTATTGAAGCTCATGTCGATGAAGAGTGGTCGATTGGGGACTATGTCCTGTCTGGCGGCGAGCTGCCGGCGATGGTCCTGATAGATGCGGTTACACGACTGCTGCCCGGAGCTTTAGGGCATGCGGACTCCGCGGAGGAAGATTCCTTCACGGATGGTTTGCTGGATTGCCCGCACTACACCCGTCCGGAGGTGTATGTGGATCAGCGTGTTCCCGACGTATTGCTAAGTGGCAATCACGCACACATCCGGCGTTGGCGTTTACAGCAGTCCCTTGGTCGGACCTATGAACGACGCGCCGATCTTCTGGAAAGCCGCTCGCTTTCTGGAGAAGAGAAGAAGCTGCTCGAGGAATACATCCTCGCGCGGGACGATAGTTAACAACGTATCGATGGTAGGTCCATTGACTTACCTTAGGAGCACAGCATGACTAACAAAATCATCCTTGCACTCGAAGCAGAGCAGATGACCAAAGAGATCCCTACCTTTGCCCCGGGCGACACCATTGTCGTTCAGGTGAAAGTGAAGGAAGGCGACCGTTCGCGTCTGCAAGCGTTCGAAGGCGTGGTAATCGCCAAGCGTAACCGTGGTGTGAACAGTGCTTTCACTGTTCGTAAAATCTCCAACGGTGTTGGCGTAGAGCGTACTTTCCAGACCTACAGCCCGCAAATCGACAGCATGGCCGTCAAGCGTCGCGGTGACGTACGTAAAGCCAAGCTGTACTACCTGCGTGACCTGTCCGGTAAAGCAGCTCGCATCAAGGAAAAACTGGCTTAAGTCCAGCTTCCCGATGCAGAAAAAAGCAGCCTACGGGCTGCTTTTTTGTGCCTGAAATTTGCCTATCTGCCGGTATTGACCCATGACCACCCGCCTCGAAGAAATCCAACGCCGTACCGACCTGTCCGTCACCCACGTGACCAAGGCCGTGTTCCCGCCCACCACCAACCACCACAACACCCTGTTCGGCGGCACCGCCCTGGCATGGATGGACGAAGTGTCGTTCATCACCGCCACGCGTTTCTGTCGCTTGCCTTTGGTGACGGTCTCCACCGACCGTATCGACTTCAACCACGCGATCCCGGCCGGCTCTATCGTTGAGCTGATCGGTCGGGTGATCAAGGTCGGCAACACCAGCCTCAAGGTCGAGGTTGAAGTGTTCGTCGAGAGCATGAGCGCTGATGGCCGTGAAAAGGCGATCCAGGGCGTGTTCAGCTTCGTCGCGATTGACGCAGATAAACGCCCTGTCCCGGTACTGCCTGGCTTTGTTGACTGATTACTCGGTGGTGCTGGCCTGCGGTTGAATGACCGCCAGCAAGGTCCAGCCCGCTACAGGCTTCAAATTGCTCTCGGGCGAGACCACATGCACCCAGCCGCTGGTGTCCCGGGCAAACAGCAAGGTAGCCCGCTCGCCGTGCAACGCCTGGTACTGCTCCCAGCCAAAGCCGTCGGTGAGGTTGGTGCTATACAGTTCGGCGCCCTGGCCCAACAGGCTGGCCAGTTTGGTGTAGCTCAAAGGTTGGCTGCCCAGCAAATGGCCACGGTGTTCATGGCTGGCCTTGTGCTTGTCGGTGCGACGGTTTTCCTGGCTGCTGGCCAGGGCGAACAGGCGATGGCCGAAGTCATGGCGAAAACGCATGGTGGCCAGGGCATTCAGTTCGCCAGAAGGCGAGAGCGCGAGCAGATGCCCCAGGCCGACCAGGTCCAGATGGGACTCGGCATGCTGGGAGGCCGGGTTACCGAAGTAGGTGGGCAAGCCTTCCATACGACTGGCGCGGATGTTTTCCCAGCTTGAGTCGGTCAGCAGTACGCGGCTGCCCAACTGCTGCAACGCCTTGCCGAGCGCCCGTGCCGGGCCGTTCGCACCCACGATCAGGAAGCCGCTGGGCGCCGGCTCGGCGACTTTCAGCAGGCGGGCCAAGGGGCGTGCCGTGGCGCTTTGCAGCACCACGGTGCCGATGATCACCGCGAAGGTTAGCGGAACGAGCAACAACGCGCCTTCGTGGCCAGCCTCATCCAGACGGATCGCAAAGATCGCTGACACCGCCGCCGCCACAATGCCCCGTGGGGCGATCCAGGCCAGCAGTGCGCGTTCGCGCCAGTTCAACCCCGAGCCAAAGGTCGAAAGCGCCACGTTCAACGGGCGTGCAATGAATTGGATGATCAACAGCAGGATCAACACGAACGGGCCCAGGGCGATCATGGCGTTCAGGTCCAGGCGTGCCGCCAGCAGGATAAACAGCCCGGAAATCAGCAACACACTGAGGTTTTCCTTGAAGTGCAGGATGTGCCGTACATCCACGCCTTTCATGTTCGCCATCCACATGCCCATCAGCGTGACCGCCAGCAGGCCGGACTCATGCATCACCTGGTTGGAGGCGATGAAGATGCCCAGCACGCCCGCCAGTGTCGCCAGGTTATGCAGGTATTCCGGTAGCCACTGGCGGCGCATGATCTGCCCCAGTACCCAGCCACCGGCGATGCCGAACAGGCTGCCGCAAAGGATAACGCCGCCGAAGGTCAGCAGGCTGTGGCTCAAGCCGTCGCCTGATGCGCTGGCGATGATGAAGCTATACACCACTACCGCCAGCAGCGCGCCAATCGGGTCGATGACGATGCCTTCCCAACGCAGGATATTGGCGATGGAGGCTTTGGGGCGCACCACACGCAGCATGGGCACGATCACCGTCGGGCCGGTGACCAGTGTCAGGGTGCCGAACAGCAGCGCCAGCATCCAGTCGAAACCCAGCAGCCAGTGGGTGGCCAAGGTGATCACCGCCCAGGTCGAGAGTGCGCCGACGGTGACCAGCCGGTGGACGACGCTGCCGATTTCCTTCCATTCCGACAGGTGCAGGGTCAGGCTGCCTTCAAACAGGATCAGCGCGACCGCCAACGACACCAACGGCATCAACAGTGGGCCGAACATTTCCTGCGGGTCGAGCCATCCGAGTATCGGCCCTGCCAGAATCCCGCTCAGCAGAAGAAACAGAATCGCCGGCAGTTTCAGGCGCCAGGCCAGCCACTGGCAGCCGAGTGCGGCCACGCCAATACCGCCAAAAGCCAACAAAATCTGTTGTTCGTTCATTAAAGCTTCCTGTTCCTTGAATTAGCGGGCTATGAAAGACTAATGGCTCTTGTCACAGTTCCTTAAATAATACGCGTATTGCCTTGTGCTAAGTCGCTTGAGTGCCCATGCCTGCCATTGACCATCCCCTGATCGACCGCTTCCTCGACGCCCTCTGGTTGGAAAAAGGCCTGTCGGACAACACACGCCAGGCGTACCGCAGCGACCTGGCGCTGTTCAACGGCTGGCTGCAGGAGAAAAACCTCGAACTGATCAATGCCGGGCGCGAGTTGATCCTCGATCACCTGGCCTGGCGCCTGGAGCAGAACTACAAACCGCGCTCCACTGCGCGATTCCTCTCCGGCGTGCGTGGCTTTTATCGCTACCTGCTGCGGGAAAAACTCATTGCCGTCGACCCGACCCTGCAAATCGACATGCCGCAACTCGGCAGGCCGTTGCCCAAATCCTTGTCGGAAGCCGACGTCGATGCCCTGCTCGCGGCCCCGGACCTGAGCGAGGCCATCGGCCAGCGCGACCGTGCCATGCTGGAGGTGCTGTATGCCTGCGGCCTGCGCGTCACCGAACTGATCAGCCTGACCCTGGAGCAGGTCAACCTGCGCCAGGGCGTGTTGCGCGTGATGGGCAAGGGCAGCAAGGAGCGGCTGGTGCCCATGGGCGAGGAGGCGATTGTGTGGGTCGAGCGCTACATGCGCGATGCGCGCCACGAGCTGCTTGGGGGGCGCCCCAGCGACGTGCTGTTTCCCAGCCAGCGCGGCGAGCAGATGACCCGCCAGACCTTCTGGCACCGCATCAAGCACCAGGCCAAAGTGGCCGGGATCGGCAAAGCGTTGTCACCCCACACCTTGCGCCATGCGTTCGCCACCCATTTGCTCAACCACGGTGCGGATTTGCGCGTGGTGCAAATGCTGCTTGGGCACAGCGACTTATCCACAACCCAGATCTACACCCATGTGGCACGCGCACGTTTGCAGGACATGCACGCCAAGCACCACCCGCGCGGATAAAACCGTCAGAAATGGCCCATTTTAGCTGTCGCGGTCTGCCCTCCCGCCCAACTGTGGTAGGCTTTGCCGGTTCGCAAAGGGGACGGCACCCGTTGTGTTCCAGATCAGTATTCTGCTCCCGTCCCTGCCTCTGCCTTCAGGAGTTCCCATGCGCTTGACCCAGATTATTGCCGCCGCAGCCATTGCGTTGGTTTCCACCTTTGCGGTCGCCGATGATGCGGCCGAGCAAACCATTCGCAAGAGCCTGGCCAACCTGGCGCTCGACACGCCTATCGAAAGCATCAGCGCCAGCCCCATGGCCGGCCTGTATGAAGTCAAGCTCAAGGGCAGCCGTGTGCTGTACGCCAGCGCCGATGGCCAGTACATCGTGCAGGGCTACCTGTTCCAGCTCAAGGACGGCAAGCCGGTCAACCTGACCGAGAAGGCCGAGCGCCTGGGCGTGTCGAAGCTGATCAACGGTATCCCGGTGGCGGAAACCGTGGTGTACCCCGCCATTGGCGAAACCAAGACCCACATCACCGTGTTCACCGACACCACGTGCCCTTACTGCCACAAGCTGCACGCTGAAATCCCGGCGCTGAACAAGCTGGGCGTGGAAGTGCGCTACGTTGCCTTCCCGCGCCAGGGCCTGGGTTCGCCGGGTGACGAGCAGTTGCAGGCGGTGTGGTGCTCGGCCGACAAGAAAGCGGCCATGGACAAGATGGTCGATGGCAAGGAAATCAAGTCGGCCAAATGCGCCAACCCGGTCTCCAAGCAGTTCGCCCTGGGCCAGTCCATTGGTGTGAACGGTACACCGGCCATCGTTTTGGCCGACGGCCAGGTGATTCCGGGCTACCAGCCGGCGCCGCAAGTTGCCAAACTGGCACTGGGTGCCAAGTAAGCATTTATCGTTGAGCCTTTGACGATCATGGCCCGCCGAACCGTCGGCGAGTCATTAATTGAGAGCCGCAGTTGTGCGGCTGTTTTCACGGCCGACCTAGCGTCGGCCGTTTCATGGGGAGTTCTTCAGTGAAACCGGTCAAAGTAGGCATCTGTGGGTTAGGGACCGTCGGTGGCGGTACCTTCAACGTACTTCAGCGTAACGCTGAAGAAATTTCCCGCCGCGCAGGTCGCGGGATTGAAGTGGCGCAGATTGCCACGCGTTCGCCAAAGCCTCAGTTCGAAACGACCGGTATTGCGATTACCAACGATGTGTTCGCCGTAGCCACCAACCCTGAGATCGATATCGTTATCGAGCTGGTAGGCGGCTACACCGTGGCCCGCGAGCTGGTGCTCAAGGCCATCGAGAACGGCAAGCACGTGGTCACCGCCAACAAGGCGCTGATCGCCGTGCACGGCAACGAGATCTTCGCCAAGGCCCGCGAGAAGGGCGTGATCGTAGCGTTCGAAGCCGCGGTGGCCGGTGGTATCCCGGTGATCAAGGCGATCCGTGAAGGCCTGTCCGCCAACCGCATCAACTGGGTAGCCGGCATCATCAACGGCACCGGTAACTTCATCCTCACCGAAATGCGCGAGAAGGGCCGTACCTTCGAAGACGTGCTGGCCGAAGCCCAGGCCCTGGGTTACGCCGAAGCCGACCCGACGTTCGACGTGGAAGGCATCGACGCCGCCCACAAGCTGACCATCCTGGCCTCCATCGCCTTTGGTATCCCGCTGCAGTTCGACAAGGCCTACACCGAAGGCATCACCAAGCTGACCACCGCCGACGTCAACTACGCCGAAGCCCTGGGCTACCGTATCAAGCACCTGGGCGTGGCGCGCAGCACCCCGGCGGGCATCGAGTTGCGGGTTCACCCGACGCTGATCCCGGCCGACCGCCTGATCGCCAACGTCAATGGTGTGATGAACGCGGTGATGGTCAACGGCGACGCCGCCGGTTCTACCTTGTTCTACGGCGCCGGTGCCGGCATGGAGCCGACCGCGTCGTCGGTGATCGCCGACTTGGTGGACGTGGTTCGCGCCATGACCAGCGACCCGGAAAATCGCGTGCCGCACCTGGCCTTTCAGCCGGACTCGCTGTCGGCCCACCCGATCCTGCCGATCGAAGCCTGCGAAAGTGCCTACTACCTGCGCATCCAGGCCCAGGACCATCCAGGCGTGTTGGCCCAGGTAGCCAGCATCCTGTCGGAGCGCGGTATCAACATCGAGTCGATCATGCAGAAGGAAGTCGAGGAGCAAAACGGCCAGGTGCCGATGATCCTGCTGACCCACCGCGTGCTCGAACAGCACATCAACGATGCCATCCATGCCCTCGAAGCCCTGCAAGGCGTGGTCGGCCCGGTGGTGCGCATTCGCGTCGAGCACTTGAACTAACCGATTTGTTCCAGGGGCCCCGTCCATTCGGCGGCCCCTGTTCGAGAATGTTTTAGAGGAGCCAGTCATGCGTTACATCAGCACCCGCGGCCAGGCACCGGCCCTGAATTTCGAAGACGTTCTGCTGGCAGGCCTTGCCACCGACGGCGGCCTGTATGTGCCGGAAAACCTGCCACGCTTCACCCAGGAAGAAATCGCCTCCTGGGCCGGCCTGCCGTATCACGAGCTGGCTTTCCGAGTGATGCGCCCGTTCGTGACCGGCAGCATTCCGGATGCGGACTTCAAGAAGATTCTGGAAGAAACCTATGGCGTGTTTTCCCACAACGCCATCGCGCCCCTGCGCCAACTGAACGGCAATGAGTGGGTACTGGAGCTGTTCCACGGCCCGACCCTGGCGTTCAAGGACTTCGCCCTGCAACTGCTCGGTCGCCTGCTCGACTACGTGCTGGAAAAACGTGGCGAGCGCGTGGTGATCATCGGTGCTACCTCCGGCGATACCGGCTCGGCGGCCATCGAAGGGTGCAAGCACTGCGAAAACGTCGACATCTTCATCCTGCACCCGCACAAGCGCGTGTCGGAAGTGCAACGTCGGCAGATGACCACCATCTTCGGTGAGAACATCCACAACATCGCCATCGAAGGCAACTTCGATGACTGCCAGGAAATGGTCAAGAACAGCTTCGCTGACCAGAGCTTCCTCAAGGGCACACGCCTGGTGGCGGTGAACTCGATCAACTGGGCGCGGATCATGGCCCAGATCGTCTACTACTTCCACGCTTCGCTGCAGTTGGGCGGCCCGGCGCGTTCGGTGTCGTTCTCGGTGCCGACCGGCAACTTCGGCGACATTTTTGCCGGTTACCTGGCGCGCAACATGGGCCTGCCGATCAACCAGTTGATCGTCGCCACCAACCGCAACGACATCCTGCATCGCTTCATGAGCGGCAACCAGTATGTGAAGGAAACCCTGCACGCCACGCTGTCGCCGTCCATGGACATCATGGTGTCGTCGAACTTCGAGCGCCTGCTGTTCGACATGCACGGTCGTAACGGCGCAGCCCTGGCCGAGTTGATGAACAGCTTCAAGCAAGGTGGCGGTTTCAGCGTCGAGCAAGAGCGCTGGACCGAAACCCGCAAGCTGTTCGATTCCCTGGCCGTGGACGATGCGCAGACCTGCGAAACCATCGCGCAGGTCTATGCCGAGACCGGCGAAGTGCTCGACCCGCACACGGCTATCGGCGTGAAAGCCGCCCGCGAATGCCGCCGCAGCCTGGATATTCCAATGGTGATCCTCGGTACCGCACACCCGGTCAAGTTCCCGGAAGCGGTCGAGAAAGCCGGCATTGGCAAGGCGCTGGATCTGCCGGAACATTTGACCGACCTGTTCGAGCGCGAAGAGCGCTGCACCGTGTTGGCCAATGACCTGAAGGCGGTGCAGGCGTTCGTCAGCCAGCATGGCAATCGGGGCAAGCCGCTCTAATCAAGAATGGGGTAGCGGGTTTGTGTGGGAGCTGGCTTGCCTGCGATGCAGGCGCCTCGGTACGACTGAATACCGAGGCGTCTGCATCGCGGGCAAGCCCGGCTCCCACATTCAGCTAACTCACCCGCTGACCATGAGGCGGATATCAGGCTGCTACAGGTATGCATTCAGCTTTTTTGCAGTCGGCCAAGCCCGTCCTCGTGACGGGCTTTTTCATTCTGGCGAGCCATACTTGCCCAGTCGCCCAATCAAGGAAACCCAACCGGTGCAGGTTTTGATCCAATGGACGTTGAAGCTGGTGTGCCTGTTGTGGCTCATCCAGGTGCCCATGAGCCTGGCCGCCGTCAGCCTGCCGTTCAAACTGGTGCCGGCGTTTATCCCGCTTGAACCTATGCCGCTGGCGCCGACGGAGCAGCAGTGGTTGGCGGCGCATCGGACACTCAAAGTGGGCATCTCGATAGATGACTACCAGCCGATCGATATCACCCGTGACCGCAATCGCTACCAGGGCATCAGCGCCGATTATTTGAGCCTGGTTGGCGCACGGCTGGGTGTGCCCATGCAAGTGCTGGGCTTTTCCGAGCGCGCCCAGGCGGTCGAAGCGCTGCGCAACGGCACCATCGACATACTCACCAGTGCCAATGGTTACGAGCGTGACGTACCCGGCCTGCAATTCACCCCGGACTACATGCCCGACCGCTCGGTGGTGGTGCTGCGTCGCGACGATACCCAAGGCGACGATCTGGCCGGCAAGAAGCTGGTGTTGCTCGACGGCTACGCCAACGTGCAGAAGGTTCACGCGGCGTATCCCGACAGCCACATCATGCTCGCCCCTAACCTCTACAGCGGCCTCGAAGCCTTGAAGCAAGGTGACGTCGATGCGTTTATCGGCAACGAAGTGATTGTGCGCGCCTATAAATCGCTGCGGCCTTACCTGGGGTTGCAGATCAAGGAGCAGAGCCGGCTGGCGCCCATCGGTTTTGCCTTCGCCACCCGCCAGGCAGATCCGTTGTTGGGGGCCATGATGAATCGCGCGCTGGCAAGCCTCGACGAGTCGGTGCAGCGTGAAATCCTCGCGCGCTGGACCACCGGGCTCGGCGTCGGTATCAGTGGTGAGCGCATTGCGTTGTCGGCGTCGCAACAGGCCTGGGTGCGCGAGCATCCCCATGTCGTGGTGGTGGCCCAGCAGATGTCTCCGTACATATTCAAGGATAAGGATGGCCACTGGGTTGGCTTGAATGTGGATTTGTTGCATCGCATCACGCGCATGACCGGTTTGCAATTTATCTTTGAAGAGGTGCACTCCACCGCGCAAACCCTGGAATGGCTGGAAACAGGCAGGGCGCAGATGAACACGACCCTGGCCGTTAACCGCGAGCGCAGCACAGTGCTCAACTTCAGCCATGGGTATGGTGGGTCCGGCTGGGTGTTTGTCGAGCGTGCCGATGCCGCGCCGCTCACCGGCTTGAAGCAGTTGGACGGCAAGGTGCTGGCGCTGCCGGCACGTCATGTATTGGAAAATGATATTCGCCATGCGCATCCGAACATCACGTTGCGCCTGGTGGACAATTACAACCAGGCCCGTGAGCTGGTACGACGGGGCGAGGCGGCCGCTACCATTCAAACTGAAGTGGAAGTGCAGAGTTACCCGGAAGATGGCCTGCGTATCGGCCGCAGTGTCGATGGCAAGTGGTCGTCCAACTGCCTGTCGGTGCGCAAGGACCAGCCTGAGCTGCTGAGCATTCTGAACAAGGCCCTGGAGGCGCTGCCGGTGGCTGAGTTGAGTGCCTTGCGCTTGCGTTGGATCGGTGCCGTGGCGATTCCGCTGCCGGCCTGGCAACGGGTACCGCCATGGGCCTATTGGACGGTGGCCACGGCGCTGCTGTTTGTGTTGGTGTCGCTGGTGTGGAACAGCCGGCTCAAGCGCCAGATTCACCAACGGCTGGAGGCCGAGCAACGGCTCAATGACCAGTTGGCGTTCAAGCGCGCACTGCTCGACGGCATGCCCAACCCGCTGTTCGTCCGCGACCTGGACGGGCGCCTGGTGACCTGCAATAAAAGTTATGAACAGCAATTGGCGACCCGGCTGGAGCTGATCCAGGGCCTGACGCTGATGGAGAGCAAGGTCGTGCCCGACGCCACAGCGGCGCGGCTGCACGAAGGCCACATGGAGCAATTGGCCACGCAGCAGCCGTTGTTTGTCGACCGGCAATTGGAGCTCAACGGCGGCAGTTATCACGTCTACCAGTGGACCGTGCCTTTTTTTGATGCCCAGGGCCGTCTGCAGGGATTGTTGGGCGGTTGGATCGATATCAACGAACGCAAAGACCTGGAGCGCCAGTTGATGGACGCTCGCCAGGCCGCCGACGAAGCGAACTACGCCAAAAGTGCATTTCTCTCGGCCTTGAGCCACGAGATTCGCACCCCCATGACTGCCATCATTGGCTTGCTCGAACTGGAGCAAGAGCGTTGTCTGGCAAGCGGCCAGCCGGTTTCCGAGGCGCTGCAGGTGGCCCATCGTTCGGCGCGCGAGCTGATTGCGCTGATGGGCGACAGCCTGGACTTGGCCAAGATCGAAGCCGGCCACCTGCAACTGGCGCCACAGACCACTGAGTTGAAGCGCTTTTTCGAGGGTATCCAGAGCCTGTTCGAAGCCACGGCGCAAAAGAAGGGCCTGCATCTGACCCTGGCGTTTGATCCGGCTGCTCAGGGTTATTACTGGTTCGACCCGCTGCGGTTACGCCAGGTGATGCACAACCTGTTGGGCAATGCGCTCAAATTTACCGAGCGGGGCGGGGTTCACCTCAGCGTGACCTGCCAACGGGATGAGACCGATAGCGAATACCTGCACCTGTGCGTCAAGGACAGCGGCCCAGGCATCAGCGCCGAGCAACAGCCGCGGGTGTTCAAACCGTTTACCCAAGTGAGCGCCCTGACCGCTGCGCAACACGGCGGCACCGGTCTGGGCCTGAGTATCTGCAAGCAACTGGTGGAATTGATGGGCGGGAGCATTCACCTCGACAGCGTGGTGGGTGAGGGGACGGCGGTGTGCATTGACCTGCGCCTGGACCGGGTCAGCACCGATGATGTGCCGGCAACGCCCACCGCGACGTTGTCACCGACGGGGCGTAGCCTGTCGGTACTGGTGGTGGATGATTTGGCGGCCAACCGCCTGGTGCTGGCGCAGCAGTTGCAGTTCCTCGGTCACCAGGTTGTCGCTCTGGAGTCGGCCGAGGCCGCGTTGCAACGTTGGCGTGAGCAGCGTTTTGACGTGCTGGTCACCGATTGCCAGATGCCCGGCATGTCCGGTTATGCCTTGAGTGCGGCGATACGGCGCCTCGAAGCCGAGGAGCAACGGCCTCGTAGCGCGCTGGTGGGTTGCACCGCGAACGCCATGAAAGATGAACAACGCCGCTGCGAGGACGCCGGTATGGATGAGCTGCTGGTCAAGCCGGTGACCCTGGAACACTGGACCCAAGTGCTGGCCCGCGTGGCGCCCCAGCGTTCGTTCGATATCCAGGCCCTGCGCACCATGACCCAGGCCGATGGCCCGGTGCTGCAAAGCATGTTGCAGGAACTGGCCAAGAGCCTGGACCACGAACACGAGGTATTGGCGGGAGCCCTGGCCGAGCGCGACGTGGCACGCTTGAATGCATCGCTGCACCGGCTCAAGGGCATTTGCTCGCTGGTGGACGCACTGCCACTGGCCAAGGCCTGTGTCGCCCTTGAGCAATGCGCCCGAGAGCAGCGCGGCGCCGAGCTTGAAGAACCCTGGTTGCGCTTGTCCGAGGTGCTCAAGGCGTTTCGTCGCGACCTGCAACCCTATCTGGATGCCTGACACCTTAATGCCGATCAGCTAAGCGAACGCAATGCTCAAGGCAACGACGATCAAATGTGGGAGCTGGCTTGCCTGCGATAGCGGTAGTGCAGTAACAGATGTAGTGACTGACACACCGCCTTCGCAGGCAAGCCCCACAGGAGATCTGCGCTTGACCGACAAGGCTTGCCCCTCCCACATTTAAGCAAGCTTTTAGGACACGTCCTATGGGGTACACCACAGCATGTGGCTACTGTGCAGCACTTTCCCTGTACCGACATCCCTACCCATGCGATCCCTGAACGTCCTGATCCTCGAAGACAACCCGTTTCAACTGATGGCTCTGCACCAGATGCTCAATGCCAACGGCGTGTTCAATGTACGGGCCGCGGAAACGGTTGAAACCGCCCGCCAGTCTCTGGACAGCAAAGGCCCGGTGGATATCGCCATCTGCGATTTGTACCTGGAGCAGGGCGATGGCCTGGAATTGATCCGCGAGTTGGCGGAACGCCGCCTGGCCCAAGTATTGATCCTGCTCAGCAACGCCGAGCCCGACGTGCTGGAAGGTGTGGCGAACATGGCCTGCCAATTGGGACTCAAAGTCTTGGCGTGTTTGCCCAAGCCGGCTTCGGCCAAGTTGATCGGGCAACTACTGAGCGATTGCCAGGTTCATTTTCGCCCGGGGCCACCGGTGCTGTCCTGGGAGCGCGTGCGCCAACTGTTGGGCTTGAGCGAGCGGGAACAACTGCCGCCCTCGGCGGATGTCAGCCAGGCGACTATCGCAGCCTGTGGCAGGGTCTGGTACCAGCCCATCGTCAGTCAGGCCGGTGTGTTGCAAGGGGTGGAGGCGCTGGCGCGTTGGCAGTTGCCGGACGGTGAGCTGTTGCTGCCTGACGAGTTCCTGCCGGTACTGGAGTTTGCCGGCATGGAAGAGGCGTTTACCTGGCACGTGCTGGAGCAGGCGCTTGGCCTGGCGAACCAGGTGATGGGCGAAAGCGGCCAGGTGCTGCCAGTGGCCGTGAACATCCCCGGGCGCATGCTGGAGCGCGAGCACTTTCCCCAGGTGCTGCAAGGTCTGCTGCAGTTGCACGGTGTACCCGCCCATAGCCTGACGCTGGAGCTGGTGGAAACCTCGACCTTGAAAACCGACAGCGCCCATGTCACCGGCTTGCTGCGCTTGCGCATGTTGGGTTGCCAGTTGTCCATCGGCGACTTCGGCATGAGCGGCACCAGCCTGCAGCATTTGCTGGAACTGCCTTTTACCGAGCTGAAAATTCCCCCGGCGTTTGCCTGCGGGATGGCCAATGATGACCGCAAGGCCGCTGTGGTGGCGGGCGCCATGAGCATGGCAGCGCGCCTGGACGTTGCCGTGGTGGTCACCGGCGTGGAAACCGCCGCCGACTATCACGCTGTGGGCGAACTGGGCGCGGCGTGGCTGCAAGGCTGCTTTATCGCCCGGCCGATGGACGCCGCGGCGCTCAAGCAATGGATCGCGTTCCAGGCTAGGCCAGCCCGTGTTCCTGCACGTAAATAAACAGGGCGGCATCGTTGGCCAGCCCCAGCTTGCGCATGGCGCTGACTTTTTGCGCGCTGACGGTCTGCTTGCTGCGATGCAGGTGCGCGGCGATCTCGCCCACCGTCATGCCACTGGCCAACAGGCGAATCACCTCCAGTTCCCGGGGTGACAGGTGCTCCTGGGAATGCAGGCGATCAGCGCCGACTTCCCCGGCCAGGCTCAGCGCCTGGCGGATGGTCTGGGCCACATAGGTGCGTTGTTGGCGCACCTGGCGGATCGCCTGGGGCAGCTCATCGGCCAGGCTGGCCTTGCTCAGCAGGCCCATCACACCCAATGCCAGGATGGAATGAAACAACCCGGCATTGTTGAGCATGGTCACCACCACAATGGGCAGGTGCGGATAGTGCCGGCGCAGTTGCTCGATCAAGCGCAGCCCGTCGGCTTGGGGCTCGACGGGCATCATGAAGTCGGTCACCACCACATCGCAGGCACAGTGTTGCAACAACGCACTGAGGGCCTGGGGGGAATTGGCCTCGCCGACGATGCTGATATGCGGGTCACGTTCGAGCACGGCGCGCAGGCCAATCAGGAAAATCGGGTGATCGTCGGCAATCACGATACGCAAGGGCGGTTCAGACACAGCTCTCAAGGCAGGCTCCCGGGACAATCCAGGGATTCTAGCCTGTGCGCCGTTGTTTTTTCTCTGTCATCTTTTCCGTGCATGCTCGTTTTCCTCAAGCAGTGGATTACACAAAAGGTAGAACTTTCTGCTTTGAGCACGGGTCACTTGAATGTCAGCCTCTTCGTGACATTTTTGTTTTTCGAACCTTTTTCGAATGATTGAGTGGTGATCGAGATGGAAAGTATCAACCTATTGCTCAGCCAAGCACTGAGCCCTTATCAGGTTACGCTGACCTCTGCCGGTATGCGCGACGACTGCCTGGTAACCGTGAAGAACCCCGGTGGCGCCATCGTGGTTGAACGTGAAGTCGATCGTGCGCAATTGAGCGACAAGCGCGCGCTGGTGGATGTGGTGGATTGCCTGCTCCGCGACCTGAAAATCGCCGAAGGGCGCCTGGAACCTTCAGTCATCGCTGCCTTGCGCAACGCCTCCCAAACCCGTGGCGGCGCACTGGCATGAAACATTATTTTTCTTCGGAACCTTCCTACAAGGTGGTCAGTCAGAGTTTGTAACAGCAAGAGCAGGCATTGTGCTCCGGTGTTTGTCGCTTGCTGTGCGGGTCTTTTTGTAGACCACGTTTAACCCCGAGTTGTCTCCCCACTGCTCGGGGTTTCTTTTTGCCTGGGATTTGTCAGATCGCGCCATCCTCGCGCAGGCGAGTGATAGCCGCCGCGTCGTAGCCCAGGGCATTGAGCACCTGGCTGTTGTGTTCACCCAGTTGCGGGCCGACCCATTCGCAACTGCCCGGTGTGTCCGAGAGCTTGGGCACGATGCCGGGCATCTTGAAATCCTTGCCGCCCGGCAACTGCGCCTTGAGGAACATTTCCCGGGCCAGGAATTGCGGGTCGCCCAGCATGTCTTCGGCGCTGTAGATGCGGCTGGCGGGCACCTCGGCTTTATTCAGATGCTCAATCACCTGGTCGAGCGACAGCGAATTGACCCAGCGATCAATCACGCCGTACAGCTCGTCGCGGCGACTATCACGCCCGTCATTGCTGACCAGTGCAGGGTCGTTCGCCAAATCGTCACGGCCGATCACGCGCATGAAGCGCTTGAAGATTGCATCGCCATTGGCGCCGATCTGCACATGCTTGCCGTCTGCGGTGGTGTGGATCGAGGACGGGGTGATGCCGGGCATGATGTTGCCGGTGCGCTCACGGATAAACCCGAACACATCGAACTCGGGGATCATGCTTTCCATCATGGCGAAGATGGCCTCATACAGCGCCACATCCACCACTTGGCCCAGGCCGCCGTTGACTTCGCGGTGACGCAGCGCCATCAGCGCGCCGATCACTGCCCACAACGCGGCAATCGAGTCGCCGATGGAGATACCGGTGCGCACGGGCGGGCGGTCCTCGAAGCCGGTGATATAGCGCAAGCCGCCCATGGACTCGCCCACCGCGCCAAACCCCGGCTGGTCCTTCATCGGGCCCGTCTGGCCGAAGCCCGAGAGGCGCACCATCACCAACTTGGGGTTGAGGGCGTGCAGGGTTTCCCAGCTCAGGCCGAGTTTCTCCAGCACGCCTGGGCGGAAGTTTTCGATCAGGATGTCGGCGTCGGCCAACAGTTGCTTGAGGATCGCCAGCCCCTCAGGGTGCTTGAGGTTGAGGGTCAGCGACTGCTTGTTGCGCGCCTGCACGAACCACCACAGCGAAGTGCCTTCATACAGCTTGCGCCATTTGCGCAGCGGGTCGCCGCCGTCCGGGGATTCGACCTTGATCACCTCGGCGCCGAATTCGGCGCAGATGCGCGAGGCAAACGGGCCGGCGATCAAGGTGCCCAGTTCGATGACTTTCAGGCCGGCAAGTGGTTTGGCAGTGAGCGACATGGGGATCCTTACAAGCGCGGGACGATGATGTACTGCTTTTTAACATAGGCGAGCCGCGCGGATGCAGCGCAGTATTCGTTCAATGCCCTCGCCATCGGTTAGACTGGCCGCCTTTCCTTGTCTTTAGAAGCCCGTTCATGGCCCAGCCGTCCACGACCTACAAATTCGAACTCAACCTCACCGACCTCGACCGCTCGGTGTACGAGAGCGTCAAACAGACCATCGCCCGCCACCCTTCGGAAACCGAAGAGCGCATGACCGTGCGCCTGCTGGCCTACGCCCTTTGGTACAACGAGCAATTGGCGTTCGGGCGTGGCCTGTCGGATGTAGACGAACCGGCCCTGTGGGAAAAAAGCCTGGATGATCGTGTTTTGCACTGGATCGAAGTCGGCCAGCCGGATTCCGACCGCCTCACCTGGTGCTCGCGCCGCACCGAGCGCACCAGCCTGCTGGCCTATGGCAGCCTGCGCGTGTGGGAAGGCAAGGTGGTGCCGGTGGCCAACAACCTGAAAAACGTGCATATCGCTGCCGTGCCCCAGGAAGTGTTGGAGACCCTGGCCAAGGACATGCCGCGGGTGATCAAGTGGGACGTGATGATCAGCGAAGGCACGATCTTTGTGACCGATGACCGTGGCCAGCATGAAGTGCAACTGCAATGGCTGGTCGGCGAACGCGGTTGAAAAGGTGGGAGCTGGCTTGCCTGCGATGGCATCCACTCGGCGTGCCTNGCCAGCGCCCACATTTGATCTTGTTGCGTTCACTATCTGTGTTTAACCGATGTATTAGAAGAGAAGCTCCCGTCACCCCATGCGTATCGATCCCCGCCCATTGCCCGCCGTCCTGCCTTTTCTCGGTGAACTGCCGCCGCTGTTGACCCGCCTTTACGCCGCACGCGGGGTGCAGTCGGAGGCCGAGCTGGACAAGAGCCTGGCGCGGTTGATTCCCTATCAGCAGCTCAAGGGCATCGACGCCGCGGTGGACTTGCTGGTGACGGCCTTGGAGCAGCGTCAGCGCATCCTGATCGTCGGTGACTTTGACGCCGATGGCGCCACAGCGAGCACCGTAGGCACCCTGGGCCTGCGTTTGCTCGGGGCGGCCCATGTCGACTACCTGGTGCCCAACCGCTTCGAATACGGCTACGGCCTGACCCCGGAAATCGTCGCGGTGGCGCTGGAGCGCGAGCCGCAGTTGCTGATCACCGTGGACAACGGTATCTCCAGCGTCGAAGGCGTGGCGGCGGCGAAAGCGGCGGGGTTGCAGGTGCTGGTGACCGACCACCACTTGCCCGGCGATGAACTGCCGGCCGCTGACGCCATCGTCAATCCTAACCAGCCGGGCTGCACATTTCCCAGCAAGGCCCTGGCCGGCGTCGGCGTGATCTTCTATGTATTGATGGCCCTGCGTGCACGGTTGCGCAGCCTGGGTTGGTATGACAACAAGCCCCAGCCGAACATCGGTGAACTGCTTGATCTGGTGGCCCTGGGCAGCGTCGCTGACGTGGTGCCGCTGGACGCCAACAACCGCATCCTCGTGCACCAGGGGCTGGAGCGTATTCGGGCCGGTCGGGCGCGGCCGGGGATCAAGGCGATCCTGGAAGTGGCCAAGCGTGATCATGCGCGTATCACCTCCACCGACCTGGGTTTTATCCTCGGCCCGCGCCTGAATGCCGCCGGGCGCCTGGACGATATGAGCCTGGGCATTGAATGCCTGCTTACCACGGACTTCGCCGCCGCACGGGAAATGGCCGCGCAACTGGACGGCATGAACCAGGACCGTAAATCCATCGAGCAAGGCATGCAACGCGAGGCCCTGGCCCAGCTCAAGGACCTGCCGGTGGAGTCGATGCCGTACGGTCTGTGCCTGTTTGACCCGGAGTGGCACCAAGGGGTGATCGGGATCCTCGCGTCACGTATGAAGGAGCGTTATTTCCGCCCGACCATCGCCTTCGCCGATGCCGGTGATGGCCTGCTCAAGGGCTCTGGACGCTCGGTGCAAGGCTTTCATATCCGCGATGCGCTGGCGGTCGTCGCCAGCCAGCACCCCAACCTGATCACCAAGTACGGCGGCCACGCCATGGCGGCGGGGCTGACTTTGCCCGAGGCCAACTTCCCATTGTTTGCGCAAGCCTTCGATGCCGAAGCGCGCCGGCAACTGCGCGAAGAAGACCTCACCGGTCGCCTGCTTTCAGACGGCACCCTGGCGGTGGAAGAGTTTCACCTGGAACTGGCCCGCGCCCTGCGCCATGCCGGCCCGTGGGGGCAGCACTTTCCCGAGCCATTGTTTCACGGGGTATTCCAGTTGGTGGAGCAGCGGGTGGTGGGTGAGCGGCATTTGAAAGTGGTGCTCAAGAGCGAATGCGGGTCGGTGAAGCTCGATGGCATCGCCTTTGGTGTGGACCGCGAAGTGTGGCCAAACCCGACGGTGCGTTGGGTGGAATTGGCCTACAAGCTGGATGTGAATGAATTTCGTGGCAATGAGACGGTGCAACTGATGATTGCGCACATCGAACCGCGCTAGTTTTCATCAACACCACGTACCACTGTGGGAGCGGGCTTGCCCGCGATGACGGAGTGTCAGTCAACGCTACTGTGACTGANGCCACCGCTATCGCGGGCAAGCCCGCTCCCACATTGGGTCTTGGATTAAGCTGGAATTATTCGGCTTTGGCCTGATGCTTGACGATAATATCCACCAACCGCTTGGCCAGCGCCGGGTAGTTCTCATCGAAGTGATGCCCGCCCGGCAGCTTCATGGCTTCGCCCACGGCGGTCTTGTCAGTGCAGCCACTCTCGTCGACTTCTTCGGCGCCGTAGATGCACACGACTTTCTCTGGTGGCAGCTTGGCCATTTCCGGGCCGGTGGCGGCTTCTTTGCCGGCGTTGCCCAGCCAGCCTTCCACTTCGATTTCAAAGCTGCCGGTGCGGGCGAAGGCCAGCAGGATGATCGCGTCCACCCGTTGCTGTTCGTTCTCTGGCATACGGTTGTAGATCGCCGGCAATACGTCGGCGCCGAACGAGTAACCGGTCAGCACGAAGCGCTTGGTGCCCCACTTTTGCCGGTAGTGTTGCATCAGCTCGGTGAGGTCCTTGGCACTTTGCTCCGGCGTCTTGTGCTGCCAGTAGTAGCGCAGGGTGTCGATGCCCACCACCGGGTAGCCGATCTTTGCCATCTCGCCCGCCACGTCGCGGTCCAGGTCGCGCCAGCCGCCGTCACCGGAGAGGAACAGGGTCACGGTGTCCTTGGCTTGGCCGGCAGGCACTTCCACCACCGGAATCGCCAGGCCGCCGTTGTCCGAACCGACCAGTTGCTTGCGCAGTTCGTTATTCAGCACCTGTGGGTAATGAATGTCGTAGTCGCTGATGCTGGTGGTGGCGCGCGGTGTGTCGCGTACGAAACTGGCGCTTTCATCGTCGGGGTTATCGTTCCACGCCACCAGCCAGCTGCCATGGGCGGCGGTTTTCGGCAGCGGGTCGTTGCAGCCTTCCTGTTTCAGGGCGAAGCCCACGGAGATGGCGTTGGCCTTGTCGTCGTTCTGGGTGGCCAGCCAGCGCCAGGCGAGTGCGGCGCCAGGGCCAATGCCGCTGACCAAGGTTGCCGGGCCTTTCAGCTGGGCCAGGGCGCCTTGCAGGGCTTTTTCCTGCAGTGCGCAGTCATCTTTTGGCAGCACCACCTGAACCAGTTGCGCTGAACCGCCCTGGCTCAGGGCAATCAGTTGGCTGTCGGTCAGGGTTTCGTCGGTCATCACCGCCACGGCCACGCGGGCTTTTGCGTTGCTGGCCGGGGTTACGCGGGTCATTACCGAACCGTCGGCCTGGGGCAAGTGCTCCAGGGTCGGTTGCGGAGCAGGGCGGTTCCAGTACCAGAAGCCACCCGCCGCGATCAGCGCAAGCAGCACCACTAAAGCCAATACATACCGCCAGGAGCGTCGAATCATCAGCGTTTCACCAATCCAGTCAAGCCGCCCGCGATCAGGGCGGCGGTATCGGCCAATGCCACCAGCGGATCCAGTCCTGCGGGCACGGCCATGTAACGGGGTTCCCAGTCGGGCTGGAACTTGTCTTTGAAGCGGCGCAAACCTTGGAAGTTATACAGTTGCTCGCCACGGCGGAACACCATCGAGCCCAGGCGCTGGGTCAGCGGTGCGCCACGGCGCGGTTGCAAGCCCGACAACGGCACCATGCCGAGGCTGAAGCGCGCGTAGTCGTGGCTCTTATAATGTTGAATCAGGCCCACCATCATGAACTCCATGGTCAACTTGGGCGCGTCCGGGTGGGCACGCATCAGGTCGAGGCTGGCCAGATCATGATTGTAGGTTTCGAGCAAATTGGCGAAGGCCACCGGGCGCCCTTCGAAGCGAATGATCGCGATACGAAAGTGCTTGAGGTAGTCATCGCTGAAACGGCCCAGGGAGAAGCCCTTTTCCCGCACATTCTTACCTGTAAGCCAGGCATCGGAGATGACTTTTAATTCATCCATCGGCGCCTTGCCCGGTTCGCAGATTTCCAGGGACAGGCCGTCCCGGGTGCCACGGTTCCAGGTGTAGCGCAAATCCTTCATTTCTTTGCCCTTGGCTTCCAGGTCAAAGCGCTTCAGGTCGACGCGGGCTTCTTCACCCAGTTTGATCGCGGTGAGGCCGATGTCCATGTAATACGGCAGGTTCTCGGCGCGTACCTGGTAAAACACCGGACGGGCGTGGTGGATGTCGCACAGGTCGCGGAACTGCCAGATCATCTCGGCGCGCGGTTGGGTCGGGCCGATCGGGTCGTACAAAGCCACCAGGCTACGCCCGCGACGGGCATACATCAGGAAGGCTTCATCGTTGGGATGAAACAGCAGCGCCTTGTCGCCGGTGAGCGCCAGGCCGCCGTCAGGTTGGGACGAGGCCATCAGGATCTTGCTCGCGCGCTCCAGTTCTTCCGGGGTCGGCAGGTGGATGACCGGGCGTGCCGTGCGCAGCAGCCAGGTCAGCGACACGATCACCAGCAACACGGCGGCGCCGAGCAGCGAACGCAAACCACGCGGGGCGTTGGCGTCGAGGGTGAACTGCCACCAGAGTTGGTGACTGTAGGGCACGTCCTGATAGGCAAACAGCAGCAGCCAGATCGAGGCGCCGAGCACACAGACACTGGCCACCAGGTACAGCGGCGAAAACGGTAACTCGGTCAGGCGACTGGCGCGGTAGAACGAGCGCCGGAAGATGGCCAGCAGCACTGCAGTCATGGTCATCAGGCTGGCTTCTTCCCAGTCGAAGCCTTTAAGCAGCGAGAGCAGGGCGCCAACCAGCAGCAACACCATAGTCAGCATCCAGGCGGCCGACAACCGCCGGCGCAGGCCCTGGGCGAGCAACAGGCACAACACACCGATCAGGCTGGCACCGAAGTGCGACGCGTCAATCAGACGATGGGGAATCAGGAAGCCGATGTTTTCCAGGCGTGAGTCGATCTCTGGCGTGGCGCCGGAAAACAGCAGGACCACGCCGGACAAAAAAACCAGGACGGCCAATACTGGCGCTGCCAGCCCCGACGCTACCCGCAGGCTTTGCTGGGTCTGGAACAGGCGCTGGGCCTCGTTGACCAGCAGGAATACACAAGCGATCAACAGTGGCAGCACCACGTAGATCATGCGGTACAGCAGCAAGGCAGCAGCCAGGGGCGCGGCACCGAGTTTGTCGGCAAAGGCCGCCAGCAGGATCGCTTCGAATACGCCCACGCCGCCCGGCACATGGCTGAGCACACCGGCGGCCAGGGCCAGCAGGTACACCAACAGGAACGGGCCGAAGGGCGGCGCTTCGGGCAACAGCAGATACAGCACGGTAGCGGCTGCGGCGACGTCCAGTGCGGTGATGATCAGTTGCAGGAAAGTCAGGCGTCGGCCAGGCAGGCGCAGGGTGCGGCGCCCGGCCTTGACCAGCAGGTTGTCGGGGTAGGGCTGTTCCGGCAGGCGGCGGCGATAGATGCCGATGCACAGCAGGGCCGACAACAGCAGCACGGCGCCGGCAATGCCGCCGAGCAGGCTTTGCGATAAATGCAGGTAAGTGGAGGCGGCTGGCAAGTTGCTCAACGTGGCCAGCGCGGCCAGCGGCGGCAGCGCACAGCCCAGGGCCAGGCTGGCGAACACGGTCATGTGCGCCACTTCCGAGGCGCCGATGCCATGGCGTGCATATAAACGGTAACGCACCGAACCGCCCGAGAGCATCGACAAACCAATGGCGTTGCCGATAGCAAAGGCGGTGAAGCCACCCAGGGCCAGGGTCTTGGCGGGCAATTGCACGCCGGCATAACGCGCGCCGGAGAATTCATAGCCGAGCAGGATCACAAAACCGGCGACTGCCGCCGCAAAGGCCCCCAATAGGGCAGGCTTGGGCACTTCCAAGATCGAATCGTGCAGGGCGTAGAGGTCCAGCTCCAGCAGCAGGTGCCGGCAGGCGATCAGGGCGATTGCAAACAGCAGGAGCGTCACGGCCAGGCCGATGGGCTGGCGGTACTTGCTCAACAGGTCCAGCCACCGCAAACGGGTGGGAGTGATCGGTTGTTCTGCTGTGACGGTGTCTTGTGGTTCAGACGAGTTGGCGCGCATCAATCACCTCGTGGATTGTGCGCGACAGGATGGAGGTATCCAGCCAAGTTACCAATCCCTATGGACAAAATAATTACAAATATTAACGCGGATCACCGGGCGCGGCGACTGCGGCCATTGGTCGTAGAGGGGTAGCGCTTGAGCATTGAGCATAGCGTGCAATGAGATGGACTCTGCAAACCGTCTACGGTTTCATGAAAGATGCCATGCCATTGTTTCAGAAGAACTTTTTCGCCAGATACAAAAAAGGCCACTCTTTCGAGTAGCCTTTTTTGATGTTTGGTTGCGGGAGCCGGATTTGAACCGACGACCTTCGGGTTATGAGCCCGACGAGCTACCAGACTGCTCCATCCCGCGTCTGTGGGCGGCATTCTACAGCCCAATGGCGGGGTGTCAACCGTTAATGAGCCGATCACTGAAATAAGCGCTAATTATTCTGAAATCAAGGTGTTGGGCGCATTCTGCAAGGGAAAACAAGCGCGCACAAAAAAGGCCACTCTTTCGAGTAGCCTTTTTTGATGTTTGGTTGCGGGAGCCGGATTTGAACCGACGACCTTCGGGTT
>NZ_JBQEQE010000003.1:76755-113873 GCF_052046095.1 Pseudomonas sp. 22072 | reverse complement strand
TTGCGGGAGCCGGATTTGAACCGACGACCTTCGGGTTATGAGCCCGACGAGCTACCAGACTGCTCCATCCCGCGTCTGTGTGTCGGCATTCTACAGAGGAACGCGAGTGTGTCAACCTGTGAATCGAAGAAAAGCGCTTTTGCTTCAATCGGTTAGCGCTTGATGAGGGGCTTCTTGAGGGCTTGAAGCCAGGCAGGGCAAGGCTTTCAGCTCTATTGGGATGCTCGATTCGATTGAGAAAATATATTCATCTACGAAATTTCCTACCGCTCAGACAGAAGATTCAAACTACTGGTGCTATATACAGGGGTGAGTGCGATACTGGCCACCCGTTGGTTAACACCCCGTTTATATGACGCAGCGCAAAATCATCCACGTCGACTGTGATTGCTTCTACGCCGCCATCGAGATGCGCGACGACCCGAGCCTGGCGCAAAAGCCCTTGGCTGTCGGTGGCTCGGCAGATCGGCGCGGCGTGATCGCCACCTGCAATTATGAGGCGCGGGCGTATGGGGTGCGTTCGGCGATGTCGTCACGTCACGCCCTGAAGCTGTGCCCGGACTTGACCATCGTCAAGCCGCGCATGGATGCCTATAAAGAAGCATCGAAAGAAATCCAGCTTATCTTCCGCGACTACACCGACTTGATTGAGCCGTTGTCGCTGGATGAGGCTTACCTTGATGTGTCTGACAGCCCGCATTTTGGCGGCAGCGCCACGCGTATTGCCCAGGACATTCGGCGCCGGGTCTCCAACCAGTTGCATATCACTGTGTCTGCCGGCGTGGCGCCCAACAAGTTTTTGGCCAAGATCGCCAGCGACTGGAAAAAGCCCAACGGCCTGTTTGTGATCACGCCGGATCAGGTTGAAGACTTTGTCTCGCAGTTGCGTGTCAGCAAGCTGCATGGCGTGGGCAAGGTCACCGCTGACAAGCTGGCGCGCCTGGGCATCGAAGACTGCCTGCAATTGCGCGACTGGAACAAACTGGCGCTGGTGCGCGAATTCGGCAGTTTTGGCGAGCGCCTCTGGAGCCTGGCCCGTGGGATTGATGATCGTGTAGTGCAAAACGACAGCCGGCGGCAATCCATCAGTGTAGAAAATACCTTCGACGTGGACTTGCCCGATCTTTCAAGTTGCCTGGCGAAACTGCCGGAGTTGATGGAGACCCTGGCCGGGCGCATGGCGCGTATCGACAGTAGCTACCGGGCGGGCAAGCCGTTCGTGAAAGTGAAGTTTCATGACTTTACCCAGACGACGCTGGAGCAGGCGGGGGCAGGGCGGGATCTGGAGAGTTATGAACAGTTGATGACCCAGGCGTTCAATCGCGGGGGCAAGCCGGTGCGGTTGTTGGGGATAGGCGTACGGTTGCTGGACCTGAGCGGCGGCAACGAACAGCTCGAGTTTTCCTGGTAAAAACCCGAAACAAATGTGGGAGCTGGCTTGNACCGCTATCGCAGGCAAGCCAGCACCCACAGTTTGATCTTCACAGGTATTGAGCGATCAGCGTGCGCCGGGATCCGCCACCAAACGCCCCCCGTCCTTGGTCAACGCCTGCACAAACTCCTGCTGCAACTCCGGATCATTGCGCGTCAGTTCGATCAGGCTTTGTTCCAGCTCGCTGGCTTCTTCTTCCAGGCCCAGCTCCGACAGGCGTTTGACCCGGTGTACCCACTGGTTCACTTCGTCATCTTCCAGGTCGTCATAGATCAGGGCATGGGCTTCGAGCAGCTTGCTGCGCAGCGTGTTGCTGACCGCCAGGGTCGAGTCGGTATGCACGTCGTCCTGGCCATCCGCCACAGTGATTTTCAGCGTGGTGACGCGGTTCAGGTCCTGCTCGGCAAAGGGGCTGTCCAACAGGTTAAGGCGCAGGATGCCGTTACGGTCGGTGGTCAGCTCATGGGTCTGCTTGCCGGCAGTGACTTGCACCGGGCGCTCGCTCCAGGGCAGGCTCGAATACTCCAGGCGCTTGTCACGCTGGACTTCATCGATAGCCGCCAGGTTCTGTTGTGCACGGCCGTGGGATTGCACGTTCATGAACGGGTTGATGCCGTCCACGCCGTAGCTCAACCAGTCATGGGTCACACTCGTGGGCAGGTTGCCGAGGGCGAAGATATTCGCCACGTTGGCACCCACGCCCGCCACCAGCGCCACGGCACCCAAGGGCATCTCGTAGAGTTTGCGCCAGGGCTGGTAGGGCGTGTAGCGGTCATAACGACGGGTGACTTCGAATTCGGTGACCTCGAAGATCTTCTGCTCATGAATGCGAACCCGGCGTTGCGGCAGTTCCAGCACTGTGGGTTCGCCTACATCGATCTGCAGGCTGTGGTCGAGCAACTTACGCTCGACCCGCTCCTCGTGCTCACTGCGTTGCGACATCTGATTGGCGCAGCCGCTGACCAGCAGGGCGCCGCACAAGGCGGCGCCCCCCAGGGCTCTGGTGTTTCGCTTGAACATGACTTCTCTTGATCTGGTTTTCAGCGACGAATACGCGCCTGGAGGAAAGACAGCACGTCCGCCACCGGCAACGGTTGGGCTTCGGCTTCGGTCCGGCTCTTGTATTCCAGATTGCCATCCGCCAGGCCGCGGTCACTGACCACGATCCGGTGCGGGATGCCAATCAGTTCCATGTCGGCGAACTTGATGCCCGGGCTGGTTTTCTTGTCCCGATCATCGAGCAGCACTTCAAAACCGGCAGCGGTGAGTTCCGCATACAGTTTGTCGGTGGCTTCGCGTACTTGCTCGGTTTCATAGCGCAATGGCACCAGGGCTACCTGGAACGGCGCCAGCGCGTCACTCCAGATGATGCCTTTCTCGTCGTTGTTCTGCTCGATGGCAGCGGCAACCACGCGGGATACGCCAATGCCGTAGCAGCCCATGTCCAGGGTGATCGGCTTGCCGTTCTCACCCAGTACTTCGCACTTCATCGCCTTGCTGTACTTGTTGCCCAGCTGGAAGATGTGCCCGACTTCGATGCCGCGCTTGATCTCCAGGGTGCCCTTGCCATCCGGGCTCGGGTCGCCGGCCACGACGTTGCGCAGGTCGGCCACGGTCGGAACCGGCAGGTCACGCTCCCAGTTCACGCCGAAGTAGTGCTTGTCGTCGATGTTCGCGCCGATACCGAAGTCGCTCATCAGCTCGACCGAACGGTCGATGATGATCGGCAGCGGCAGGTTCAGCGGGCCCAGGGAGCCGGCACCAGCGCCAATGGCGTCGCGCAGTTCGGCATCGGTGGCCATGACCAGCGGGCTGGCCACGCCAGGTTGCTGGGCAGCCTTGATTTCGTTGAGCTCGTGGTCGCCACGGATCACCAGGGCGATCAGCTTGCCTTCTTCTTCGGCGCGCACGATCAGGGTCTTGATAGTCTTTTCAATCGGCAGATTGAATTTCTCCACCAGGGCCGCGATGGTCTTGGTGTCTGGCGTGTCGACCAGGCGCAGTTCCTCGGTGGGAGCAGGGCGCGAGGTTTCACGTGGTATGGCTTCGGCCTTCTCGATGTTCGCCGCGTAGTCGGAACCGTTGCTGAACACGATATCGTCTTCGCCGGACTCGGCCAGCACGTGGAATTCGTGGGAGCCGGCACCGCCGATGGAGCCGTTGTCCGCTTCAACCGGGCGGAACTTCAGGCCCAGGCGCGTGAACACGTTGCAGTAGGCCTGGTGCATGCGGTCGTAGGTCGCTTGCAGGGAAGCCTGGTCGGCGTGGAACGAATAGGCGTCCTTCATGATGAACTCGCGGCCACGCATCAGGCCGAAGCGTGGGCGGATCTCGTCACGAAACTTGGTCTGGATCTGATACAGGTTGAGCGGCAACTGCTTATAGCTGCTCAGCTCGTTGCGCATCAGGTCGGTGATGACTTCTTCGTGGGTCGGGCCGGCGCAGAAATCGCGGCCATGACGGTCTTTAAAGCGCAGCAACTCAGGGCCGTACTCTTCCCAGCGCCCGGATTCCTGCCACAACTCAGCCGGTTGGGTGCTCGGCATCAACACTTCCAGAGAGCCGGCCGCGTTCATTTCTTCACGAACGATGGCTTCGACCTTGCGCATCACCTTCAAGCCCATGGGCAACCAGGTGTACAGGCCCGAGGCCAGTTTGCGGATCATACCGGCGCGCAGCATCAGCTGATGGCTGATCACAACCGCGTCGGAAGGCGTTTCTTTCTGTGTGGCGAGCAAATATTGACTGGTACGCATGGTAGGCCGTTGTCGGTTGCTTGGACTTGAAATGACTTGGGATTGTACGGGCGCTTGTCGCCGGAGTACAGGCGTGAGGTAGCTGGGTGTATCTGTCGTAACCGTCGCTTGTGTGGGAGCTGGCTTGNCAAGCCAGCTCCCACATTGACCGAGTCGTATCAGTCTTCCGGCGGGGGATTCAGTCGGGCGCGGCGGTTCTCCTGGAACCAGTGCAGCGCAATCAGGAGCAGCGTCGGCACACCCAGCAGGCAGGTGATCATAAAGAAGTTGTGATAACCGAACTTCTCCACCATCACCCCTGAATAGCCGCCGATCAAACGCGGCAGCAACAGCATGATCGAACTGAGCAGCGCATATTGGGTGGCGGAGAACTTGAGGTTGGTGAGGCTCGACAGGTACGCCACGAACGCCGAAGTGGCCATGCCCGAACTGAAGTTGTCCAGGGAGATGGTGACGATCAACATCTGCAGGTCGGGGCCCATGTCGGCGAGCATCACGAACAGCAGGTTGGTACCGGCCGAGGCCACGCCGCCGATGAACAGGATCGGCAGTATCCCGAACCGCACGATCAACAGGCCGCCCATGCCGGCGCCGAGCAGGGTCATGATCAGGCCGAAGATCTTGCTCACCCCGGCGATCTGGTCCTTGGTGAATCCCTGGTCGATATAGAACACGTTGGCCATGACGCCCATCACCGTGTCGGACATGCGATAGGTGGCAATCAGCCCGAGCAGCAGCAGCGCCTGCCAACGGTAACGCAGGATAAAGTCGTTGACCGGCGTGAGCACGGGGGCCAGGCCCCGGCGGCCCATGGCTGAAAGGCACAGGGTAGTGAGGATGATATAGAGGATGGCGCGCAGGAACGCGCGGTCTTCCATCAGCAGTTCCCACAAACTCACGCCCTGGAACAGCACGCTGGCGAAGTCGGTGTTGTACAACTGGGTGAACATCGCCGGCACCGAGACCAACAGCACGATCAGTACAAACACCGACACCAACTGGTGCATGAAACTGTAGCGTCCGGCCTGCAACTGGGTGCGCAGTGGCACATCAGGTTCACGCATGAGGAAGGTGGTGAGCAGCGCCGGCACCATCAACACGCCGAACAACACATAGGTGCCGGTCCAGGCCGAGTGTTTATAGTTGAAGCCAGTGGAGCCAAAGCCTTCGGCAAAGAACAGCGCACCGGCCGTGGCCAGCAGGGCAGCGATGCGATAACCGGACATGTAGCTTGCCGCCAGGGCGGCCTGACGGCTGTCGTCGGCGATTTCCAGGCGGTAGGCATCCACGGCAATGTCTTGCGTGGCCGACGCGAAGGCGACGACCACCGCAATGGCGATCAACCAGGACAGGTGTTTTTGCGGGTCACAAAAGCCCATGCCGATCAATCCGAGGATCACCAGCGATTGGGCCAGCACCAGCCAGGAGCGACGACGCCCCAGTTTGCCAAGCAACGGCAGGCGCCATTGGTCGAGCAGCGGCGACCAGACCCATTTGAAGGCGTAGGCCAGGCCGATCAGGCTCGCATAGCCAATGGTCTCGCGGGCCACACCGGCTTCACGCAGCCACACCGAAAGCGTCGAAAACACCAACATGTAAGGCATGCCGGCGGCGAAACCGAGCAACAACAGCACTAACGTCGAAGGGCTGGCATAGGCGGCGAGCGCGGCGCGCCAGGTTTTACGGGGCATGGGCTGGAGTCTGCCTCAGATTTGCGGAAACAAAGCGCGCACTCTAACCGCTGTGCTCTACCGGGCGCCAGCCATGACGCTGAATATCAACACGATTGTTCAGGATGGTGACGCCTTCGCTACGTAAACGCGCACGTTGTTCGTCACCCGAGGCACTGCCCACCGGCAAACTTATCCGACCACCGGCAGCCAGCACCCGATGCCAGGGCAACCGCGTGTCTTGCGGCAACTGGCTCAGGGTGCGCCCGACCCAGCGGGCAGCCCGCCCCAAACCGGCCAGGTGGGCCAGCTCGCCGTAACTCACCACGCAGCCTTCGGGCACCTGCGACAACGTCAGGTAGAGTGCGGTGCGGCGCATCTCGGCGGGGCTTTGTGGCGTATCGGCGGGTAGGATCACTGTGGGTATATCCGTTGAGATCGTCGTTGTTTTGTCAGAAACGTCTGTAAACATGACGATGAGTATTGAACTCAATATAAATCCTTGAGTCAGTTCTAGCCATGTAACACTATAACGCCCCTTATTTTCGCCAACCCCGAGTCCCGTACTTGCTTATGTTGTCCAGAACCCTGTTGTGCCTTGCTGTTTTCAGTGCTTCCACGCCCTTGCTCGCCGATACCGTCTGGTTGAAAAACGGTGACCGGCTCACCGGCAAGATCAAAGTCTTCGACGGTGGCAAGTTGCTGATCCAAACCGACTACGCAGGCTCCATTCCGGTGGACTGGAAACAGGTCAAAACCCTGGAAAGTGACCAGGAGCTGCTGGTCAAGCAGGACGCCTACAGCGGTGAAAAGGCCAAATCCTTGCAGGCATCGGATGATGGCAAGGTGGTGCTGGCCAATGGCGAGGCGCCCAAGACGGTGGAACTGGCAAGTATCCAACAGATCATGAAGCCCAAGCCCGTGATCGAAGACCTGGTGTGGAAGGGTAACGTCGACCTGGCGCTGGACTACAAGCGCGCGGACAAAGACACCAACGACTACGACATCGACTTCAAGACCTCGGCCCGTCACGGCCAGTGGCGTCATACGGGCAAGGGCGAATACAACCGCGAGTTCCAGGACGACGTCACCACCACCGATAACTGGGCCCTGGAATACGACCTGGACCGCTTCATTACCGAGCACTGGTTCTGGCAGGGGCGCCTGACCTACAAGCGCGACAAGGTCGAAGACCTGGCGCGCCAGCGCACCGTGGGTACCGGCCCGGGCTACCAGTTCTGGGATGATGAGTTGGGCGCGTTCTCCCTCGGTTCGCTGGTCAACCGCACCGATTACGAATATGCCGACGGCGGCAAGGACAACTTTTACTCTCTGGCCATGAAGTGGAACTACAACCGCTACCTGGTGGGCAAGACCGTGGAGTTCTTCACCAACGGCGAATTGGGCAAGCCTCTGGACGGTCCGGCCGATTACTCCCTGGATGCCGAGATGGGCCTGCGCTACAAAGTCACCGAATGGGCGTCCCTCAACCTCAAGGCCGAGCGTGACGTCATCAGCGGCGACTCCGACAGCAGCTTGAGCAAGACCCGCTACACCGCAGGCTTCGGCGTGGCCTGGTAAACCGGCGTCGGCCACTCTGGCAACCTGCGCAGATATTGATTACCTTGTGTTGAGATCCATTCCCATATGCCATGGGCCGCGGAACACCCGAGGAGTCATCTATTGAGCACGCAGGTTGCCAAGAACGCCCGAGAGCTGTTGCTCAAGGAATACCGTGGGGCGCTCGCCACACAGTCCAAAGCCATGCCCGGCTTTCCCTTTGGCTCGGTGGTGCCCTACTGCCTGGACGAGCAGGGCCGCCCGCTGATCCTGATCAGCCGCATTGCCCAGCACACCCATAACCTGCAAAAAGATCCCAAGTGTTCGCTGTTGGTGGGTGAGCGTGAGGCCGATGATGTGCAAGCCGTGGGGCGCCTGACCTACCTGGCCGAAGCCGAGAAGCTTGAAGACCCGGCCGCCATCGAAGCTGCGGCCGAGCGCTACTACCGCTACTTCCCTGATTCGGCCAACTACCACAAGGCCCACGATTTCGATTTCTGGGTGCTCAAGCCGGTGCGCCACCGTTATATCGGTGGGTTTGGCGCGATCCATTGGGTCGACCAGTTGACCTTGGCCAACCCGTTTGCGGGCAAGGCCGAGCGCAGCATGATCGAGCACATGAACAGTGATCACACCAAGGCCATCGCCCATTACGTCGACCTCGGCGGTTTGCCGACCAGCGAGCCAGCACAGCTGGCCGGCATCGACAGCGAAGGCATGCACTTGCGTATCGGCCAATCCCTGCACTGGTTGCCTTTCGTGACGCCTTGCAACACACCGACACAAGTACGCGAAGCCCTGGTTTCATTGGCTCACGCCGAGGTATGGCCGAAAAAAACCACGGTTGACGCTTGAATTTACACAACGGCGACGTCATCTAAGGTGGACTGGCAAGGCATTCTTGCGTTGAGGAACCATTTGATGCGCCCTTTTTT
Source organism: Pseudomonas sp. 22072 (assembly GCF_052046095.1). Taxonomy (NCBI): domain Bacteria; kingdom Pseudomonadati; phylum Pseudomonadota; class Gammaproteobacteria; order Pseudomonadales; family Pseudomonadaceae; genus Pseudomonas; species Pseudomonas sp. 22072. The sequence goes on along the minus strand of NZ_JBQEQE010000003.1, from coordinate 105,520 downwards.
ATTGCTCTTTCTGCTGTTCCCGGTGCTGGAGCTGTTCGTATTCGTTAAAGTCAGCGGTGCGATCGGGTTTTTCCCGGCGCTGTTGCTGATCATCGTAGGCTCCATGCTCGGCGTCCTGGTGCTGCGTGTCGCCGGCCTGGCGACCGCGTTGCGTGCCCGTGAAAGCCTGAACCGCGGCGAACTGCCGGCCCAGACCATGCTTGAGGGCCTGATGATGGCCCTGGCCGGTGGCTTGCTGATCCTGCCGGGCTTTATCAGCGACGTGCTTGGCCTGGTGCTGTTGCTGCCATTCACCCGCAAGCTGCTGGCCGGCAAAATGCGCCAGCGTGCTGAAGAGGCCGCCATGCGCCAGCGTGCGTTCGCCGACGACCTGCAACCCCGTGGCGGTCCGGCTCCGCGCCAACCCCTGGGGCGTGAAGGTGATGTGATCGAAGGCGAATTCGAACACCGCGACAACAAATAACCGCTTCACCGGCACGGCACCTTCGGGTGCCGTGTTGCATTTACCCTTGAGCCGACACAAAAAATTTCATCCCCGGCCCCTTGTAATAAGCCTGGGCGCCCTTATGTAACGGTCACCGCAAGGTTTCTGGTGGTGACACTAGACAGACTTCCGCGTCTCGCCCAGCGAGCCGCGACCGGCACCGCCGGAATTTAACCCGCCGGATTGAACCGGCCGATGAAAAACACAATTAGGAGAGATCGACAATGAGCAAGCTTCGTCCTCTGCACGACCGCGTCGTCATCCGTCGCAGCGAAGAAGAAAAGAAAACCGCTGGCGGGATCGTTCTGCCAGGTTCGGCTGCTGAAAAAGCCAACCACGGTGTGATCGTCGCTGCTGGCCCAGGCAAGACCCTGGAAAACGGTGAAGTACGTGCGCTGGCCGTGAAAGTGGGTGACAAGGTTGTTTTCGGCCCTTACTCCGGCAGCAACACTGTGAAAGTCGACGGCGAAGACCTGCTGGTAATGGCTGAGAACGAAATTCTCGCTGTACTGGAAGGCTGATTTCCCCGCTCATTTTCCCGTTACTACAAAGTATTTAAGGAATATCGATCATGGCTGCTAAAGAAGTTAAATTCGGCGACTCCGCCCGCAAGAAAATGCTCACTGGCGTCAACGTACTGGCTGACGCAGTAAAAGCGACCCTGGGCCCGAAAGGCCGTAACGTGATCATCGAGAAGAGCTTCGGCGCTCCGACCATCACCAAGGACGGCGTTTCCGTAGCCAAAGAGATCGAACTGGAAGACCGTTTCGAAAACATGGGCGCGCAGCTGGTCAAAGACGTTGCCTCCCGTGCCAACGATGACGCAGGTGACGGTACTACCACCGCAACCGTACTGGCTCAGTCGATCGTCAACGAAGGCCTGAAGGCCGTTGCTGCCGGCATGAACCCGATGGACCTCAAGCGCGGCATCGACAAGGCGACCATCGCCATCGTCAAAGAGCTGAAGAACCTGTCCAAGCCATGCGCCGACACCAAGGCCATCGCTCAGGTAGGCACCATCTCTGCCAACTCCGACAGCTCCATCGGCGACATCATTGCCGAAGCCATGGAAAAAGTCGGTAAAGAAGGCGTGATCACCGTTGAAGAAGGCTCGGGCCTGGAAAACGAACTGTCGGTTGTAGAAGGCATGCAGTTCGACCGTGGCTACCTGTCCCCGTACTTCGTCAACAAGCCGGACACCATGGTTGCCGAACTGGACAGCCCGCTGATCCTGCTGGTCGACAAAAAGATCTCCAACATCCGCGAAATGCTGCCAGTGCTGGAAGCCGTTGCCAAAGCCGGCCGCCCACTGCTGATCGTGGCTGAAGACGTTGAAGGCGAAGCCCTGGCGACTCTGGTTGTGAACAACATGCGTGGCATCGTCAAGGTTGCAGCCGTCAAGGCTCCAGGCTTCGGCGACCGTCGCAAGGCCATGCTGCAGGACATCGCCGTTCTGACCGGCGGTACCGTTATCTCCGAAGAGATCGGCCTGAGCCTGGAAAGCGCCACCCTGGAAAACCTGGGTAGTGCCAAGCGCGTGACCCTGTCCAAGGAAAACACCATCATCGTTGACGGTGCTGGCGTTGAAGGCGACATCGAGTCCCGTATCGCTCAGATCCGTGCCCAGGTTGCCGAGACTTCCTCGGACTACGACCGTGAAAAACTGCAAGAGCGCCTGGCCAAGCTGTCTGGCGGTGTTGCAGTGATCAAGGTTGGCGCTGGCTCCGAAGTTGAAATGAAAGAGAAGAAGGCCCGCGTTGAAGACGCCCTGCACGCAACCCGTGCAGCCGTTGAAGAAGGCGTGGTACCTGGCGGTGGCGTTGCGCTGATCCGTGCTCTGGAAGCCCTGACTGACCTGACCGGCGACAACGCTGACCAGAACGTCGGTATCGCTGTACTGCGCCGTGCCGTTGAAGCACCGCTGCGCCAGATCGCTGCCAACTCCGGCGACGAGCCAAGCGTTGTGGTCAACGAAGTCAAGAACGGCAAAGGTAACTACGGTTACAACGCTGCGACTGGCGTGTACGGCGACATGATCGAAATGGGCATCCTGGATCCAACCAAGGTGACTCGTTCCGCGCTGCAAGCAGCATCCTCCATCGGCGGTCTGATCCTGACCACCGAAGCTGCGATCGCTGAAGCACCGAAGAAAGAAGGCTCTGCTGGCGGCGGTATGCCAGACATGGGCGGCATGGGTGGCATGGGCGGCATGATGTAAGCCAGCCTACCCGGCGCTTTAAAAAGCCCCGCCTGCAGTGATGCAGGCGGGGTTTTTTTATGCACGGCTTGCCTTCCTCTGTAGGAGCGAGCTTGCTCGCGAAAAACGTCAACGTTAAAGCGTGCTTGCTGAGTAAACGCGGCGCCTGTGCGTTTTTCGCGAGCAAGCTCGCTCCTACAGGAGAATGCGATTAGGCCGGTACAGCAACAAGCAATACAGCCCGAGGCAGATCAGCCAGCAAAAGATCGCTGTCCACACATTGTGGGAAAAGAAATGCGCCCCTTGCAGCATACGGCTGACTGAAAACACGCTGCCCAGGCTGACGGCAAAGATGAACGCATATCGGGCCAGCCGCGGCCGTCGATCCCGCAAGGCAAAGAACCAGGCGAACAAGGCGAACCCGGTGGCGGCATGTCCGCCGGGCCAGCAACGGCCGGGTTTATCGGTAGGTGGGCGCGGGCTGAGCAGTTCGCTGTAGGTTTCCTGGCCGCCGAACTCCTTGAGGCTCCAGGGGCATTGCACGGCGGTGATGGTTTTCAATGGCGACACGAACGCCGTCGCCATTCCCAGCGACAGCACCAGGCACACCAGTTCACGGCGGTACGGCTTGAGTCGCTGCAGGATGAAGCTGCCGACCAGGCCGAGAATCGCCAGCACCGAAAACAGGATCACCAGTTGCTTGGCACGGTCATGCAGGATGTCTTCAAGGAAGAAGCTATAGCGGCCAATGAAGCCGCCAGCCTCTGCGCTGTAGAAAAGCCTGGCCAGGTCCATGTCCAGTGACGTCAGCTCCAGCAACAGCAAGGCCACTGCAGCGCTGGCAGGCAGGCCCAGGCACAGCCAAAAATCAAGCGGTTTGGAAACCGGTAAAGAGGAGGGGGATTTCATCTCGAACCTTGGTAAAAAAGCCCCGCGCTCACCTGCGCGGGGCTTTTTGATTAGCGTTTGCTTAAGACTGGTGCCTCTTCCTTGGGCGCTTTCCAGCTCAGCAGTTGCTGTTTGTAGTCGTAACTGGCGGCCTGGTAGTAGGTGATCGCCCGTTGAATCAAGGGGTCATCGCTACCGACGCGCAGCTCCTGGCTCTCGCCCAGGGCCTGGTCGTGGCGACGCAAGCCTTGGCGCGGGCTGAGGATTGCCAGGTCCTTGCCATCAAACAGACCCAGGTGCTGGTAATTGCCCACCACCACCCGTGGAGGTAATGGGTTGTCTTGCAGCAGGTTGCGGCCAAAGAATGTCGATTCGTAGCTCAGGTTGAGCAGGCCCAACAAGGTTGGCGCCAGGTCGATCTGGCTGGACAGTTGGGCGGATTCCCGTGCGTCGATCAGCTTGGGCGCGTAGATAAACAGCGGGATCTGGTAGTTGGTGATAGGCAAGTCTTCCTTGCCCGCGCTGCCGGCGGTGTGGTCGGCAACGAACACGAAGATCGTGTTATCGAACCACGGCTTCTGGCGCGCTGCCTCAAGGAACTGGCCGATGGCGTAGTCGGTATATTTCACCGCGCCGTCGCGACCCTTGCCGGATTTGATGTCGATGCGCCCGTCCGGGTAGGTATAAGGACGGTGGTTGGAGGTGGTCATCAGTTGCAGCAGGAACGGCTGTTGCTTGGCGTAGTCGGCGTCGGCCAGTTTCAAGGTCTGTTTGAACAGGTCTTCGTCGGCCATGCCCCAGGCGTTTTTGAACGAGATCTCCGACTCTGGCACGCTGCTCTGGTCCACTACCCGATAGCCGTTGCCGCTGAAGAACGCGTTCATATTGTCGAAGTAACCGCGCCCGCCATAGACAAACACGCTGTCATAACCGATGGCCGAGAGCTGTTGCCCCAGGCTGGCGAACCCGCTTTCGCGGCCGATGCGCTTGACGATCGAACGCCCCGGCGTCGGCGGGACTGCCAGGGTAATGGCTTCCAGGCCGCGGTCGGTGCGTGTACCGGTGGCGTAGAAGTTATTGAAGTACAGGCTCTGTTGGCGCAACGCATCCAGATTAGGCGTGAGGTTGCGCGTATCGCCATTACTGCCCATGTACTTGGCGCTGAAGCTCTCGATGGTCACCAGTACGATGTTGGGCTTGCGCAGTGTGCCGGGGTTGGTGATGGCACGGCGAATATCCAGCGGGTCCTGGTCGATAAAGCGGGCGTTGGGTTCACTCAGTTCGGCGCGCAACTGCTTGGCGACGACGTCGGTCGGCAGGCTTTTGTAAAACTGGGTGTAGTCCAGTTCGTTGTTACGGAACGCGGCAAAGAACTGATAGGGGCCATTGCTGGCCAATTCGTTGTTGTACGCGTTGCCGCCTTGGGTGCGCGGGCTGTCCTGGCTGACCAGTTGCAGGCTGAGGCCGGCGAGCACCAGCAGGCCCAGGGCGTTGATCACACGGCCACGCAGTGGAGGCAATGGCGCTGCCATCGCGGCATTGAAGGGTTTGCGCAGAGCCACGCTCAGAATCAGCGCCAGCATTGCCAGTAGGCTCAGCAGCTTGCCGATCGGATAAGACTCCAGCAGGTTGTTCAGTACCTCATCGGAGTACACCAGGTAATCGACGGCGATAAAGTTGAAGCGCACGCCAAACTCATCCCAGAACAACCATTCGGCTACCGAGGTGAACAGCATGGCGAACAGGCTGACGGTCAGCACCGCTTGCAGGAACCAGCGATGGCCACGGCGGCGCCATAGGGCGGGTGGGCAGAGCAGCAGATACAGGCCAAGCGGCAAGGCTGCATAGGCCAGGAAACCCAAGTCGTAGAGCAAACCCACGCCAAACACGGACAACAGGTTGCCGCTGACCTCATTGAGGTGGGTAATGAGCAGCACGCTGCGGGTGAGCAGGAAAACCAGTAACCAGGCACCGGTAATCAACAGCAAATAGCGCATTGGCGCTGTTTTGAAAAAACCCATGTCCAAGTTCCTTATATCAATGGGGGGCGATCTTCGTCCTGACACTGTAGTTAGTTTGTGAAGCTATAGTGAAAAACTTGTTTGGCTCTAAAAACAGTTGAAAAGCTTTATCGGCGGGGCTCTGCGCTCTATCCCTGAGCCCCGCTTGGCCTTAAGCTGCGCGAGCCAACACGGCCGTTACCGCGTACGGAGACACTGCCCATGCGAATTCTATTGGTTGAAGACAACCGCGATATCCTCGCCAACCTGGCCGACTACCTGGGGCTCAAAGGCTACACAGTGGACTGTGCGCAGGACGGTTTGTCGGGCCTGCACCTCGCGGCCACCGAGCATTACGACCTGATCGTGCTCGACATCATGTTGCCCGGCATCGATGGCTACACCCTGTGCAAACGCCTGCGCGAAGACGCGCGCCGCGACACGCCGGTGATCATGCTTACCGCTCGCGATCAACTGGACGACCGGCTGCAGGGCTTCAAGTCTGGCGCCGATGACTACCTGCTCAAACCCTTCGCCTTGTCGGAACTGGCTGCGCGTATCGAAGCGGTGTTGCGCCGTGCCCAGGGTGGCGGGCGTCGTGCCCTGCAAGTGGGTGACCTGAACTACGACCTCGATACGCTGGAAGTCACCCGCGAAGGGCGCTTGCTCAAGCTCAACCCCGTGGGCCTGAAACTGCTCGCCGTGCTGATGCAAAAAAGCCCGCACGTTCTGCGCCGGGAAATTCTCGAAGAAGCCCTGTGGGGCGACGACTGCCCGGACAGCGACAGCCTGCGCAGCCACGTTCATCAATTGCGCCAAGTGATCGACAAGCCCTTCGCCAAACCGCTACTGCAAACGGTGCACGGTGTGGGTTATCGCCTGGCCGAGGGTCGTGATGGAGTTTAAGCAAAGCCTTGCCCAACGCATCATCATCGCCTTCGCCTTGATGAGTGCGTTGGTGGCGGGGGCCTTCGCCATCGGCATCATCGCGACGGTGCACCTGGTGGAGGAGAAGTTGATCTCGGCTGGCCTGGGCGGTGACCTGCAGCGCCTGTTGCTGATGGACAGCGTTGAAGACTGGAGCCACCGGCCAGAGCCGGACCAGTTGTTCTATTTCAGCGGCGGGCGTGGCGATTTTGAACTGCCCAAGGATCTGCGCCATCTGGACCCGGGGTTCCATGAGGTGTTTCGCGAGGCGCTGTCGTACCACGCCATGGTCGAAGTGGTCGACGGCCGGCGTTATGTATTGCTGCAAGACCAGAGCGATTTCGAAGAGCGTGAGCGCGTGCTGTTTGCGGTGGTGCTGGTGGGGTTCGTACTCAGCTTGGCGCTGGCGGCGTTCCTCGGCTGGGTGCTGGCCCGCAAGGTGATGGCGCCGGTGGTGCGCCTGGCCCGCCAGGTCCGTCATCGTGACCAACTGTTGGGCCTGGCACCGCCCCTGGCGCCGGATTACGCCGCCGATGAAGTGGGCGAACTGGCGGTAGCGTTCGACGCCACCCTGGGGCGTTTACGCCAGGCGCTGTCACGTGAGCAATTGTTTACCAGCGATGTGAGCCATGAGTTGCGCACGCCCTTGATGGTCCTGGCCAGCTCCTGCGAACTGTTGCGCGAAAACCCGGCCATCGATCAGCGCGGTCGCAATCAGGTAGAACGAATTGCCCGTGCCTGTGAAGAAATGCGCGAGCTGGTGCAAACCTTCCTGATGCTGGCCCGCGCCAAACACGACGACGCTGCCAGTTCGCCCCAAGGCAACCTCACCCAGGTGGCCGAAGACCTGCTCGGTATCTGGCGCGAGCCCATCGAGAAAAAAGGCCTGACGTTGATCTACCTGCCAGGCAACCCCCTGGACACCTGCTACAACACCACCTTCTTGCATGCGGTGATGGGCAACCTGCTGCGCAACGCACTGCATTACACCGAGCAAGGGTTTATCCGCCTGACCCTGGAGCCCAGTGGTTTCACGGTGGAGGACTCCGGTGTCGGCATCCCCGAAGAGAAGCGCGAAGCGATGTTCGAGCCGTTCGTGCGCGGTAGCGAGAAGCGTGGCGAGGGCCTTGGCCTCGGCCTGTCACTGGTGCAGCGGATCTGCGAAAGCCAGGGTTGGAGCGTGAGCCTGAGCACCATGGAGCCTAATGGCTGCCGTTTTCATGTGGAACTCAACCCAGTCAAAACCTGACCCTTCAGTCTGTCGTTTTGCTGATGCAGACTGCGTGCTTTTCGGCGAAGATGGCCCGGTGCTACTGAATGTTTCTGTAAAGTCTTGAAATGTATGCAATTGGACAGGACAAGATTTTCACAACGAGTTGACCTGTTGATCACAGTTCGCTGCTTAAGGTCGTAGGCATCAGTTACTGGAGACGTAAGATGCCTTCCCCGATCAAGCTGGAATTTTCTGACAAGTACGACGATCAACACGCGCAGAAATATTTGCTCAAGCATCAGGACAATCTGGCGCGCCGGTTGTCCCACAAGCGCGACGAGCAGTTGGCGCGCGGTGCGCTGGCCATGGCCGGCGAGCCGGGGCTGGTGTTGGACCTGCCGTGTGGCGCTGGACGTTTCTGGCCGTTACTGGCCGAAAAACCCAACCGTGTGATTATCGGAGCTGACAATTCGGCGTCGATGTTGAAGATCGCCACCGCAGCCCAACCGGCAGAGGTGGTGAAACGGGTACGCCCTTTGCAGACCTCTGCCTTTGATATCGATTTGCCAGATAACTCCGTCGACAGTATTTTTTGCATGCGCTTGATGCACCACATCGGTGAGCCAGAGCACAGGCTGACAATACTTCGCGAGTTTCAACGTGTTACCCGCGACAGCGTGATTATTTCGCTGTGGGTAGACGGCAATTTCAAGGCCTGGAAGCGCAAGCGCAGCGAAGTGCGTCGTCGCAGAAAAGGTGAGCAAGAAGGTTACCAAAACCGGTTTGTGTTACCGGCTGCTACTGTCGAGGCAGAATTCGAGCAGGCCGGTTTCCGTGTTCAGGAATCCCTGGACTTCATACCGCTCTACGCCATGTGGCGAGTGTATGTATTGCGCAAGAGGTAACAGGATGGCAGTTGAGTGCGTAGTAGGCAGTCATGTAGCTCCCGAAGAACGATTTGATTTTTTCTGGCGTCAACAGGGTGAGTGGGTTGAAGAACCCAACCGCCGACGTGGTGGTGAAAGTGGCGTGCAACGGGTCATAAGCCCTAATGGCCGTTTGCTCTATTGCAAGCGCCAGACCGGCCACATTTACCGCAGCTGGCTGCACCCCTTTGGGCGTCCGACCGTGCTGCGTGAACGCGATGCCCTCAAAGGCCTGCGTTTGCTGGATGTGCGTGTGCCGGAACTGGTGTTTTGCGAAGCACGTCGCGACCCGGAGCACCAATGGAAAGCCCTGTTGGTCACCGCGTCTCTGGACGGTTTCGACGAGATTGAAAACTGGTACGCCGCCGGTGGCCGCGAACAGTATGGCGAGGCGGTCCACGAGCGCCTGCTGCAAGAGTTGGCCGGCACCTTGGCCCGTATGCACAAAGGCCGCTGGCAACACGGTTGCCTGTATATCAAGCACATTTTCGTGCGGGTGACCGGTGAGCCTGATGCGGCGACTGTGGAAGTGGCCCTGCTGGACTTTGAGAAATGCCGCCAGCGCCTGACCGCTTATCGGGCCGCGTCCCACGACATGCTGCAATTGCGTCGCCATTCGTCGTGGAATGATACCGACTGGAAAAAACTCAGCTACTTTTACGAGACGGCGTTTGGCAGCGCTATCAAGGGTTTAACCAGATGAAGCTAGAAATAGCACGAGGTTTGTTTCTGGTCGGGGCATTGGGTGTTGCAGCCCTGGCCCTGGCGGTATGGGAACAACCTCGTACACAAGTGTTGAGTGCGGTAGACGGTGGCGGGCAATGCCTGCTGCCACGCATTGCCAAGACGAGTGTGGCGGCCAAGCCCGACCATGAACTGTTGTTATTCATGTTCGGCATGTCTCAAGCGATGAGGCCGCAAAGTTGAAACGATTCAAACCCCCGAGAAGGGCCTTGCGATGCGAGGCCCTTTTTTTACGCCTGATGCTTTAACTGTAGGAGCGAGCTTGCTCGCGAAAAAACCTGAGCACAGCGCGTATTCACGATGGACGCGGTCATGATCGTCATGATCGTTCCCACGCTCTGCGTGGGAATGCCTCTTGAGACGCTCTGCGTCTCGTCCGTTAGCGCCAGTGACGCAGAGCGTCACGGGTTGCATTCCCACGCAGAGCGTGGGAACGATCAGCCATTTTGATGTCGTCGGTCTTTAGACCAAGTGCAGGTGGTTATCCCAGAACCCCGCCGGTAACTCCAGTGGTGTTGCCAGTAACTTTTCCTGGCGGCAGTCATAGAAGCGGCAACGCCCCTGGCCGGATGTCACCACAAACCCATCCGCCACCGCACCCACCCCCGCACAGTCAGGCAAGGGCCCATCCAGGCGCAGTTCGGCGGTGTCCATGTCCCAGATAAAAAAGCGATTGCCACGAGGTGCCGTCAACGCCACCAGGCGCAGTTCGCTGTGCACCGCCACGCTGGCGGTGTAATGCCCCATCGCCTGCAACTGTTCGTCAGCCACCGGGAACGCCACGAACGGCTGCCCCGGTCGCTTGATCGCCAGCAACTCGGAACGCTCCTGGGACGGGCCCATGAACTGTTGCCCGGTGAGGATGGTGCCATCGCTGGCGATGCCCATGTGCCGCACGCTGTTCATCTGCTGGGCCAGGGTTTCCTTGCTGATCAGGCTGCCGTCACGGCGCATCAGTACCAGGCTCGGCTCCATGGCGTTGAGGTTCATTTCTACCCGACTTTCGGCTTCGGTGCGAATGCCACCGTTGGCCACGATCAGCGTCTCGCCGTCGGGCATCCACGAGACTTGATGCGGGCCGATGCCGTGAGTGGATATCTCGCCGCTGTGCACCAGCCGCTCACCTTCGAACTTATACACACCCAACAGGCCGCGGCCAGGGTCGGAGGTGTCGTTCTCGGTGGCGTACAGCCAGTCACCGCTCTTGTGGATCACCGCATGGCCATAGAAATGGCGGTTGGCGTTCGAGGTGATGGTTTGCAGCAGCCTGCCATCGCGCAGGTCGATCAGGTAGCTCTCGGTGCCTGGGCGACGGGCGACGAACAACGCAATCGGCAACGTCGGGTGGTTAATGATGTCATGGCAGCGCTGGCTGACCTGAGTGGCAAATACCGGCTTGCCGTCCAGGCGATAGCCGACAGCGTAGTGCTTGCCGTCGGCATCATCGCGGGCCGACAGCAGCAGCGGGCCTTTGTCTTTGTGCTTGAACAGCGTCCAGCCACCCAAGGTGATAGCGCTGAGCAGCACGCTGCCCACCGCCAAAGCCTGTCGCCTGAGCATCATCAGTCACCGTCGTTGGCGTTAAAGCCCAGTTGGACGCCCAGCGCCTTGGCCAGTTCACCTTCATGCAGGCGGTGGACTACGTTGAGGCTGTCGTAGATGTCGTTGAGTTGCTGGCGCCCGGCGTCGTCGTTCAACAGTTCGTTGAGGGTGCGCTGGTTGCTGGCGAACAGTTTCAGCGACGCTGCGTAGGCGGCGTCGATTTTCTCGGCCAGTGGCTTCTGGTCCGCCGGCAGTAGGCCACGCAGGCCTTTGTTATCGACGCCTACCCACACGGTCTGAGCCGCGGCGAGGCTGGCTTCCAGGCTCTGCAGGGACGACTGGCTGCGCCAGGCATCGGCCTGGAACGGTTGCGGGATGCCCTTGGTCTGGCGGCCCATTGGGGTGCCGAGTTTTTTCTTCAGGGTGTCCAGGGCGGTCACTTGCACGCGCAGCAGATCGGCGATGGCTTCGTGGGAATCAGCGTAGCGCTGGTTCGGAAACTTGGTCATTTGCGCGAGCATGCCGTCGGTGCTGTTCCAACTGGCCAGGATCTCTTCGGCCAGGACTTTCTGGCGCTCGCCGATGGCCATCAGCAACGGGCAATAACGTGCTTTCTGGGCTTCGTCGGCGACGTCGGGCTTGGCGTCGTAGAGGATGTATTCGTAGGCCGACAGGCCCTGCACCACCACGCTGGATTTCGCCAGGGCCGCGGCGTCGATCTGCGGTTGGGCGCTGACCAATTGCTCGACCTGACGGCCGACCAGGTTCTTCTTGTCTGGCCAGAACTGCACCTGCCACGCCCGGTTGCCTTCGGCCAGCGGGCCGATCAGCAGCGGTTGCAGCTCGGCCCAGGCTTTTTGCGCGTGTAGGAAGTCGGCGCGGGCGGTGCCCAGGCTTTCCTTGCCTTGGCAGTAGGCCAGGGCGCTGACGGCCAGTTGACGGTCGGCCTCAACCCAGCGGCTATAGGTTGGCAGGATCACTTGTTTGGCGATGGCTGCCGAGGTCACTGCTTGCGGGTCTTGGGGCGAGCAAGCGCCCAAGGCCAGGGCGGCGAGGCTGGTGAACAACAACTTGGGACGAAACATGTCGAGCTCCCTTCTGTAAGTGGGGCAAAGCTTATAAAGAATTCAGGAACGCCAGCAACGCGGCACGCTGCTCGGCATTGAACGACAACACATGTTGCTGCGCCGCTTGAGCTTCACCGCCATGCCACAGCACGGCTTCAAGCAGGTTGCGGGCGCGGCCGTCATGCAGGAACTGGGTGTGGCCACTCACGGTTTGCGTCAGGCCGATACCCCACAGCGGCGGGGTGCGCCAGTCGCGGCCGGTGGCTTTGAATTCGCTACGGTTGTCGGCCAGGCCTTCGCCCATATCGTGCAGCAGCAGGTCGCTGTAAGGGCGGATCAACTGGTTGGCCAGTTCAGGTTCGGCGGCATCGGCGGCGGTGGTGAAGCTGGGCTTGTGACAGCCCTGGCAACCGGCCTGGTAGAACAGGTTCTTGCCGGCCAGCACTTGCGGCGTATCAACATCCCGACGTGCGGGCACCGCGAGGTTGCGGGTGTAGAACAGCACCAAGCGCAGGATGTTATCGCTGACTTCCGGTTCACCCTGCGGGCCATTGCCGTTGGGCGCCTGCTTGCAGGCCACTTGGGCGTCGGTGCAGTCATCAAAGGGTCTCAGGGACGTGGTGAGGCCCATATCACCAGAAAACGCGTGAACGTTTTGTTGATTGAGGTTGGGCTGCCCGGCTTTCCAGCCAAAACGCCCGAGGACAGTTTTGGCCTGAGCGTCATCCCAGACCCAATTGGCGCGGCCCAGGATGGCCTCTTTGTCGGCGGTCTTGGGGTCGGTGTTGCGCAGGATATCGGCATCGCTGATCGCTTCGAGCAGGCCCAGGCCGATCATCGGCGGGGCGATACGCGCCGAGAAGCGTGTGTCGGGGTGCATCGGGCCGTAGCCGAGTTGGGTGATCTGCAGGTCGGGCTTGCGCAATTCAACCACCGTACCGTCCTTGAATCTGGCGTTGACCGGTGTGTAGTCGACCCGCACCTTGCCTTCCGGCGCAACGCCAGGTACGGCCATGTCCTGGAGTTGCCCGCCGTAGACCGGCTCGGGTACCACGCCGATCTGTTCGATGAGCTTGGCGTAGGCTGGCTGCTCTGTAATAGAGGGGTGGATGGACAGGCGCACCAGCATCGACACGGCATTGGGCGCGTCGGGCAGTGGCGGGTGGCCACGGCCATCCTTGATATGACAGTTCTGGCAGGCGTTGGTATTGAACAGCGGGCCCAGGCCATCGCGCGCCGTGGTGGTGGACGGCGCAATCACCCACGGGTTGCGAAAGAAACTGTTGCCGACGCTGAAGTCCAGGCGCCGCGTCGGCGCCAGGTTGGCCGAGGGCAAGGAAAAGGCGTTCTGGTCGCGCTTGTTTACCGTCGCCGCGCCACCGGCCCGCGATTCACCCGGCTCTGCTTTCGTGAAGCGAGGGGAGTCATCGCAAGCAGTCAGGCTTAAAGCCATCAACGCTGCAGGCAGGTACAAAAGCGCACGGAACATCGAGATTCCTGGACGAGGGCAGAAAATTAAGGCGCAAAGTCTAACAGGGCAGGGCAGATTGAATAAGAGCAATTATCGTTTGGTGGCATCCCGATTCTTTCCCGCTAGAATGGCTGCACATTTTTTTATGGAGGTGGCCAATGCAGGCTCTCGACGCTTTGCTCAACCGTGTTTCCGTGCCCCGTTTGCTCGACCCGGCACCGACCCAGGAGCAGCGCGACCTGCTGTTCGCCGCCGCCATGCGCGCGCCCGATCACGGTCAACTGCGCCCGTGGCGTTTCCTCACCGTCGAAGGCTGCGCCCGTGAACAGATGGGCACGCTGTTGGCCGAAGCCGCTCGTCTACAAGACGCCGACGCGCCGCAAGCCGCCATCGACAAGGCCCAGAACGGCCCGCTGCGTGCGCCGCTGGTGGTGGTGGTGATTGCGCGTTTGCAAGAGCATTTCAAAGTGCCCAAGTCCGAGCAATTGCTGGCCGCCGCCTGTGCGGCCCACGGCATTCTGCTGGCGGCGTATGCCCAGGGTATTGGTGCGGTGTGGCGTACCGGCGAATTGTCCTACTCAGCCCATGTCGCTAAAGGCCTGGGGTTGGCGGCGAATGAAGAAGTGATTGGCTTTCTCTACCTGGGCACGCCGCAGAACCCACCGCGTACGGCGCCGAAGGAAGACCTGACGCCGTTCGTCCAGGCCTGGCCCGGCCGGTAATTCACCACCATTCTGCTCTATCTCTGTAGGAGCGAGCTTGCTCGCGAAGAACTCAAAGGCGCCGCGTTTATTCAGGAAGCACGCGTTATCGTTGACGTTTTTCGCGAGCAAGCTCGCTCCTACAGGGGGCAATGTTTCAGAACCGAGTCAGACCCTGAACTGATCCATCAACTTCATCTGCTGGCTGGCCAGCGCATTGAGCTGGCTACTGATCGCCGCCGACTCGGTAGCCTGGCCGGTCAGGGTTTCGGTCACGGTGCGAATCGCCGAGACGTTGCGGTTGACCTCTTCGGCCACCGCGCTCTGCTGTTCGGCCGCGCTGGCGATTTGCAGGTTCATGTCGCTGATCACCGTGACCGCGTCGCTGATCTTGCCCAGGGCTTGCACGGCTTGATGGATCTGCCCGGCATTGCTCTGCGCCTGGTGCTGGCTGGAGTGCATGGTCGCCACGACGCCACGGGTGCCGCTCTGGATACGCTCGATCACCAGGCGGATTTCCTCCACCGAGTCCTGGGTGCGTTTGGCCAGATTGCGCACCTCGTCGGCCACCACCGCAAAACCACGTCCGCTTTCTCCGGCGCGTGCCGCTTCAATCGCCGCATTCAACGCCAGCAGGTTGGTCTGTTCGGCAATGCTGCGGATCACCTCCAGCACTGAACCGATTTGCTCGCTGTTGACCGCCAGGGCTTCGACTTCGCTCACGGCTTTGCTGACTTCGTCGGCCAGGGTGGTGATATCGCGGGTGCTCTGCTCGATGATCGACATGCCTTCGCGGGCCGACTGGTCGGCACCGCGTGCCGCGCTGGCGGCATTGGAGGCGCTGTTGGCCACGTCGTGGGCGGTGGCGCTCATTTCGTTCGACGCGGTGGCGACCTGGTCGATTTCACGGAACTGCACCTGCATGCCTTCGCTGGTCTGGCGCGCAATGGCGGACGACTGATCGGCCGTCCCACGAGCTTCGGTGATGCTTTGCTTGATCTGTGCAATGGTCGGCTGCAGCTTGTCGAGGAAGCGGTTGAACCAGTTCACCAGCTCGCCCAGTTCGTCTTTCTTGGCGTAGGCCAGGCGCTGGGTGAGGTCGCCGTCACCGCTGGCGATGTCCTTGAGCATGGCGGCCACGCTATTGATAGGGCGGGTCACGCCAGTAGCGGTCAGCCAGATCAACAGCAAGCCCAGCAGGCCAGCGGCGGCGGCCACCAGCAAGGCTTTGAGCGTGCCCGTGGCCTGGGCCTCGTCGAGCACGGCTTGCAGTTTTTCGTTGTCGGCAAGCATTACCGCTTTGGGCAGCTTGATCACCACGCCCCAGGACTTGGCACCGGCAATCGGCTTGAGGGGGTACACGGCACGAATGGTGTCGTCCTGTTCACGGATAACCGGCCGGTCATTGGCCAGCAGTTGCACGATCTCCTTGCCTTCGGCGCCGATGCTGTCGATCAGGTTCTTGCCAACTTTGCCCGGCTCACCACTGTAGGCGGCGATCAGGCCGGTGCTGGACAGAATCTCCAGGTGGGCGGCGCCGTTGAACAGGTCTTTCTGTGCAGCATCGGTGCTCGCTTGCAGGGCGGTGAGGGCGATGTCTACGCCGACCACACCGATGACTTTGCCGTCGACGATCAGCGGCAGGGAAATGGTAGTCATGAGTACCGGCTTGTCGGCCACGGTGTCTTCGTACGGGTCCAGCAGGCAAGTGCTGCGCGTGTCCCGTGGGCAGGTGTACCAGATGTTGTAGGGCGTACCGCTGAGGTTGAGGGTGGTCTTGGTCAGGTCATCTTCGACCATGACGGTATTCAGGCTTTCGCCGCCAGCCCGGCTCCAGTAGCTGGAAAACCGGCCTTTTTCGTTGGAGACACGCGCCTTGTCGCCGATGAATTCGCTGTCTTTGCCATCCAGCCCGTTGGGCTCGAACGACAACCAGATGCCCAGCACCTTGGTGTTGCGCTCGAAAGCGGTTTTGACGCTGCGGTTGAGTTCTTCACGCAGGGCTCCGGCTTCCAGGGAACGCTGGGTGCCCAACTGACGCAGGTCTTTGATCTGGTCGGCCAGGGCTGTGACCACCAGCAGGTTTTCGCCGAAGGTCTTCTGCAGTTGCGTGGCCTGTTCGGCCGCTTTGGATTGCAGCAGTTGCTCCACGCTGGCGGTGAGCATTCGTGAGCTTGAATCGCTGACCAGTCGATCGTTCTGGTTGGTGTTGTAGATATTGATGCCGACCACCAGTGCAATCACACCCAGCAGACACAGGCCGGACAGCAACACGATTTTCAAGCGGATGGAGAGGGTGTCGAACATAGGTTCACTCACGAATGGACTTGTTGGAATGCACGCAGAAGAGCCAAGTCCATTCGGCGCCGTACCTGAAACATCGGCGTCACAAATCAATTCATGAGCAATAGGCGATGAGCGGTAGGAAAATGCCTACACCGGCCGTTATACGGGGCGTGCGAGCTGCTCGGGGCGGGACCAGATCCACAGGTTGCCCAGGCTCATCCCGGCAATCGCCAGGTACACCGGCCAGCCGTGATCGAGCATCACCAGCATCAACACGGCGCACAGCAACATGCTCACGGTGGCGCTGACCTTGGCGCGACGGGCGATGATCTTGCCATTGCGCCAGTTGGACAGGATCGGCCCGAACAGGCGGTGGTTTTCCAGCCAGGCGCTGAGGCGCGGCGAGCTTTTGGTGGCGGCCCAGGCGGCGAGCAAGATGAATTCGGTGGTGGGCAACCCCGGTATCACAATCGCCACCAAGCCGATCCCCAGGCTGACGTAGGCCAGCAGGCCAAAGAGGACTTGGGCGATTTTGGAGGAGGATTGGGGTTTGCCGGTCATGCTGCAGTTTTCTGGTGGGAAGGTTTACACATTATCAGCCATGAAATGCACCCAAGTGTGGGAGCTGGCTTGCCTGTGATTGCGGTGTATCAGGTTAAACATCTGGCGCTGACCCACCGCCATCGCAGGCAAGCCAGCTCCCACATTGAACCGCTGTCTACCAGAACACTTACGCCAGTTCTGGGGCGCTAGCGTACGCCTGTTCCAGCAACACGGTGAAGCGCACAAACGCATCAATCGCGCCTTTTTCCACGGCAGCTTCTTCTTCGGCACTGAATGCCAGGCCGTCGAGGGTGCGGGTGAAGCTTTTCCAGCCCTCGGCGCGACCACCGGCCGGCTCGCCCAGGTGGCGGGCACCGAAGGTTTCGCTCAGGCCCAGGCCCACGGCGCGCTTGATCAGGAACGCAGCGCCCAGCTTGGAGCCTTCGGAGACGAACAGCCAGCCCAAAGCTTCGGCTTTGCTGGGGTTGTTCACCGCGCCGGCAACCGGGGCCGGGGTTTCGGTGTCCAGGTCTGCCAGGTCGAGCTTGGCGGCTTCGGCGCGGCAGCGGGCGGCCAGGTCAGGGATGATCTGGTTCAGTTCGGCATCGTTGTACAAGGCCACCAGTTCCGATTGGAACAGGTACTGGGCCACTACGAAGCGGGCGAAGTTGGCTTGGGTTTCGAACGGCGCGTGAGCCTTCACCAATGCGTCGAGCTTGGTGTGCGGCTCGTTGGTGATCTGGTTCAGGCGTTGGGAGCGCAGGCTTGGACGTTCTGCGGTGGAAGAAGCGGTCATGAAAAAAGTCCTTGAGAAGAGAAGCGCCTGGGTGCCCTGAAGAGAGCTGTTATCAACTAGACGAACAAGAAGACGCGGCACAGTAAAAAATCCTCACCTCGCCGCGGATGCAATGGCGGCGAGGTGAGGCGGAAGGGTCAGATGTCCCAGATCACGTTGATCGCAAAGTTGCGACCGGGCTGGGTCAGGCGGTCGAGGTTGGCCGGGCCGGTCACACCGGCTTCGCCGACGCTGTCGTAGCTGCGCACGTCATCCCAGTTCCAGTACTTCTTGTCGGTGAGGTTGTAGAGCCCACCGTTGACGGTCACGTCTTTGCTCACTTTGTAGTATGCGGTCAGGTCGAGGATGCCGAAGCCCGGGGTCTTGAACGGGCCGTCGGTGCCGCCGTCGGGCGCGTGGAAGGTCGTGCTGTCGACGCGGTCCTGTTTTTTCACCAAGGTCCAGCTCACCAGGCCACCGTAGTTGTCCTGGTCGTAGCCCAGGCCAAACACGCCCTTGAGCGGGTTGACGCTGTTCAACGGCTCGCCATTGTCGTCGTTGCGACCGTAGGTGTAGGCAACCGAGCCTTGGGTATACAGGCCCTTCGGCGCGCCGAAGGTATCCAGGTTCAGGCGGCCCTTGGCTTCCACGCCCTTGACGGTGGCGCGCTTGATGTTGACCGCCTTGAATTGCTCCACGGTGCCGCCGACCACGGCGTTGTCTTCGTCGATAAAGTCACGGTACTTGTTGTAGTACACCGCAATATCGAAGGAGCCTTCGTCGAATTTGCCGCGAATCCCGGTTTCGATGCCTTTGCTGGTTTCTGGCTTGAGGTCGGGGTTGGGTTCGACGGTGTAGCCCAGGTTGAGGTTTTCGAAGCGACCGTACAGCGCTTTGGCAGACGGCGTACGGAAGCCCTCGGCGTATTGACCGAACCAGGTGTAGTTGTCGGTCAGGGCATAGGTGAGGCCGAACTTGGGTGTTACGCGGTTCCAGGTCTTGTCTTTGCCATCGACGGTATAGGCGCCGGTCGGGTTGACGGTGTTGAGGAATTCCTGGGTCAGCTTGGGCTTGAGCCGGGTGTAGTCATAACGCACGGCAGGCAGGAAAGTCCATTTGTCCCAGGTGATCTGGTCCTGGGCGAACAGCGAGTAGGTGTTGATGGTTGGGTCGGGGAAGTCGCTGGCCTTCTTCACGCTGTCGCTCGCTTGCGGGCTCGGCGCGCCGATGGCGGTGCAGCCGGCACCAATGGCCAGGCACGAGGCTGAGCCTTCGCGTGAACCGGTTACTTTCTGCTGCTTGAGGGTGGTGCCGTAGGTCACTTGGTGGTCGGTTTCGCCGAGGCTGAAGGCCTTGTCCAGTTGCGCGTCGAAGACCCACTGCTTCTCTTCGTAAAGGGTGTCGCGGGTACGCAGGACGCGACGGCCGGCCTGGTAGATTTCGGCGGTGGTCTGGTCGGTCTTGGCGATCTGGTAGTTGAGGCTGGTCTTGATGCGGTCGGCAATCGGCGACTCCAGGGCAAAGGTGTTTTCCAGGCCGAAGCGCTCGCGGGTAATGGTGTCGTTACCGCGACGATCGCGGTACAGGTTCATGCCCCGGCCACCGATGAACGGGCCGCCCACTGCGTTTTTCAGATTGACGTCGCGGTCATCCTTGAACTTCTCGTAGGTCAGGCCCAGGCGGTTGTCATCGCCATAGTTCCAGCCCAGCTTGGCCAGCACGTTGGTGGTGCGCGCATCTTCCGGGTTGGCGCCGGTACGGGCCAGGCCAGTGGCGTTGTTGCCATCGTAGGATTCGGTTTCGTGGCCATTGCGCTGGCTCAGGTGCAGCAAACCGTCGAAGTCTTGCACACGCCCGGCGAAGGTGCCGGAGGTCAGCCAGCTCTCGTCGGCGGAGCTGTAGCCGGTCTTCAGGCGGGCACCGACGTCCTGGCCTGGCTTGATGATGTCATCCGGGTCGAGGGTGAAATAACTCACCGCGCCGCCGATGGCGCTGCTGCCGTACAGGGCCGAGGCCGGGCCGCGCAAGATCTCCACGCGCTTGACGATTTCCGGGTCGACGTAATTGCGGCGGGTCTTGGCGTAAGGGCCGTTGAAGAAATTGTCCGGCACTTCGACGCCATCCACCTGGGTGAGGACGCGGTCGCCGTCGATGCCACGAATGTTGTAGCCCGCGTTACCCGAGCGCGTACCGGCGCCGCCGACGGAGACGCCGGGTTCGTAGCGCACCAGTTCACGGATGTTGTTGACGTTCTGGCGGTCCAGTTCTGCGCGGTCGTGCACGCTGACGGTGCTCGGTACGCTGTTCACATCCTGTTCATTGCGGGTGGCGCTGATGGTCACCTGTTGCAGGGCGAGGGCGCTGCCGGCGCTACGTTTTTCCAGCACGATGTTGTTGGTGCCCAGTTTGCGATAGCTCAGGTTGGTCCCCACCAACAGCCGGTCCAGGGCTTTTTCCGCTGGCAGCGGGCCGCGCACGCCAGGGGACGATACGCCCTGGCCCAGTTCGGCCGGCAGGCCCACTTGCCAGCCGGTCACTGCGGTGAAAGCGTTGAGTGCCGACACCAATGGCTGCTGTTCGATGCTGAACGTGTAATTGGCGTGGCTGCGAGCGGCAGGTTCCGCGGCGGTGGCGCTCATGACGGGCGCACCAGCCAGCAGGATCGCGGCGGTCAGCAAGGACAAAACGGGCGAAGCAGACCGGCGGTTGAAACGAGAGGACATCGAGAGCGCTCCGGGAATACGAATCTTATAGTTGCGAACCGAACCAAATAGGAATCAGTTGCATTGGCTATAACGAGACGTATCGCCGGTTAACATCGAGTAAAAATAATTCTCATTTAGTTCAGGATCACCAGCGCCGGGTACTCCGACAGCTTGGCCGAGGTGATGTGGGCCAGGGAGCGCACCACGTCCAGGGGCTGGTCGAGGCGGTAGTTGCCGGTGACGGCGACGCTGGCCAACTGCTCGTTGTTGTTGACGATCCAGCCGGGGTAATAGCGGCGCAGCTCAGCCAGCACTTCGCTCAGCGGGCAGTTTTCGAATACCAGCCGGCCCTGCACCCAGGCCAGGTCCTTGCTGGGATCGAGCTTGGCCGGTTGGCCGAAACCCTTGGGGCCGATGCGGATGCTTTCACCGGCGCTCAGGCGCACACGGGCATCGTCGAACGTGTTGCTCAGGTCGACATCGCCGCGCTGCACCTGGACCTGGGCTTCGCCATTGAGGTAGCGCACGGCAAAGGCGGTGTCACGCACGCTGGCGCGCACCGGGCCGGCGTCTATTTCCAGGGGCAGGCCACGGGTGGGCGCTATTTCAAAGAACGCTTCGCCCTGGTACAGGCGGGCAATGCGCTGGTGGTGGTTGATGGTGCTGGAAAATGCCGAGTTGGTGTTCAACAGTACCTTGGAGCCATCGTCCAGTTGCAGGCGCTGGCGCTCGCCGACCACCGTCAGATGGTCGGCCTGCAAACGCACCGGCAGGTTGCTGAAACTGAACAGGCCGAGCAGTAACACGGCGGCGGTGGCCAGGGGTTTCCAGTGCGGTCTGATCCGGCGCCAGCCGCTGGGCTTGCGCGGTGCGGCGAGGGCCACGGCGGCGCTGTGTACCGGCGCGTCACCCCAGGCGGCCTGGGCCTTGCTGAAGGCGTGGACATGCGCCGGGTCCTGGGCCAGCCAGGCGTCGAACGCGGCCTGCTGCCCAGGTTGCGGGCACTGCAAGGCGATCAGCCAATCGAGGGCTTGGTCCATGGCCGCGTCTTGCAACACCTCATGAGCCAACGCATGGGGGCGCAGTTTATTCGGGTCCGTCACGGTGTTCCTCGGGTCTTCGCCACGTTCTATTCATTTTTCCTACAGCTTGGATCGACACCTCTGTCGGGTGAAGCTTAAGGCTGATCCAGCCGTTCGGCCACACCCACACAGATAGCCATGATCAATTTGAGTTCCTTTTGCACCGTGCTCAAGGACACACCCAACTGATCGGCAATTTCCTGATAGCTGCAACCGTGCAGACGGCTGAGGATGAAAATCCGCTGCTGGCGGGCGCTCAACTGGCCGAGGCTGACACTCAGCTGCTCCAGTAGCTGCTCGGCCTGGGTAGCTTCCTCCGGCGTGCTGGCCGGCGCGGCGACGCTTTGTAGGACATCCAGCGGGACATCCTCCTGCAGGGTACGCGCCTGAATCCTGCGCGAACGCAAGTGATCCAGCGCCAGGTTGCGCGCCGTCTGGTAGACAAAGGGTTCAAGGTGGTCGATTGGCCGCTCGCTGAGGGCCCGAGTCACGCGCAGGTAGGTTTCCTGCAACAGGTCCTCGGCGGTGCTGTGGTTATGCACCATGCGTTGCAGAGTTCGTAGCAGGATCACCCGTTGGGTGAGGAAGACGTGGTTGAAGCGAGATTGGCTCACAGTGATACCAGACCGATTTGCAGTTAATGATAATGCTTATCATCAACTGAAATGGCAAGTGGCACTTTGAGATGCCTTGGAGATTGTGCCGCTCGTTCCCATGCTCTGCGTGGGAACACATCCTGTGACGCTCCGCGTCACAACTTTAAGAGCAGGACGCGGAGCGTCCAGGGTGGCATTCCCACGCAGAGCGTGGGAACGATCTGGTCGATCTTGTGGAGTTACTCGGCGTTACACAACGCCAGGCAGTTATCCAGCATACGGTTGGAGAAGCCCCACTCGTTGTCATACCACGCCAATACTTTGAGCAATTTGCCACTGACCTTGGTGTGATTGGCATCGAAGATCGACGACAGCGGGTTATGGTTGAAGTCGCTGGAAACCAGCGGCAGGGTGTTGTAGCCGAGGATCTTCGAATGCTGGCTGGCGTGTTTGAGCAGGGCGTTGACTTCATCGGCCGTGGCTTCTTTCTTCAACTGCACGGTGAGGTCTACCAGCGACACGTTGATCACGGGCACACGCACCGCCATGCCGGTCAGCTTGCCTGCCAGTTCCGGCAGCACCAGGCCCACCGCTTCAGCGGCGCCGGTCTTGCTCGGGATCATGTTCTGGGTGGCCGAACGCGCGCGGTACGGGTCGGTGTGGTACACGTCGGTAAGGTTCTGGTCGTTGGTGTAGGCGTGAATGGTGGTCATCAGGCCGCTTTCGATACCCAGCTCGCGGTGCAGCACCTGGGCCACCGGCGCCAGGCAGTTGGTGGTGCACGATGCGTTGGAAATGATCTGGTGGGATTGACGCAAGATGTCATGGTTTACGCCATAAACCACAGTGGCATCCGCGCCTTTGGCCGGGGCCGAAATGATCACCTTGCGCGCGCCGGCGCTAATATGGGCGGCAGCCTTGTCACGGTCGGTGAACAGACCGGTGCATTCGAACACCACGTCAATCTTGTGCGCAGCCCACGGCAGGTCGGCGGGGTTGCGAATGGCACTCACGGCAATCCGGTCACCATTGACGGTCAGGCTTTCCTGATCGTGGGCAACCTCTGCGTCGAAAGTGCCGTGTACGGTGTCGTACTTGAGCAGGTGAGCATTGATCGAGCTGTCGCCCAAATCGTTGATGGCGACGATCTGCAGATCCTGGCGATAGCCTTGGGTATACAGTGCGCGCAGGACATTACGGCCGATACGGCCAAAACCATTGATTGCGATACGAAGAGTCATTGGAAGGTGCCTGTCGTCGATTTGTTGTAAGAATTACAAGATTATTCGCATAAAAATAGAAAACAAGCCTTTTTAGTGGCAATATTTTGTTCAATCTACAACGAGTGACCTGAATCAACTGGTCCGATGATCCAAACGACCCCCTGCCATCCCATGAGCCGTGGGCGTTTGATCAGCATAGACACTCAGGTCGCCACATCCGTTAGCCTGGAGTTCTATACATGCATCCCCGCGTTCTTGAGGTCACCGAACGGCTTATCGCCCGCAGCCGCGCCACCCGCGAGGCTTACCTTGCGCTCATTCGCGGCGCAGCCAGCGACGGTCCGATGCGCGGCAAGCTGCAATGCGCCAACTTCGCCCACGGCGTGGCCGGTTGCGGCACCGAAGACAAAAACAGCCTGCGCATGATGAATGCCGCCAACGTGGCAATTGTTTCTTCTTATAACGACATGCTCTCGGCGCATCAGCCCTACGAGCATTTCCCCGAACAAATCAAAAAGGCTCTGCGCGAAGTCGGCTCGGTCGGTCAGTTCGCCGGCGGGACCCCCGCCATGTGCGACGGCGTGACCCAGGGCGAGCCAGGCATGGAGCTGAGCCTGCTCAGCCGTGAAGTCATTGCCATGTCCACGGCGGTAGCGCTGTCCCACAACATGTTCGACGCCGCGCTGATGCTGGGCATCTGCGACAAGATCGTCCCTGGCCTGATGATGGGCGCACTGCGCTACGGCCACCTGCCGATGATCTTCGTGCCGGGCGGGCCGATGCCGTCGGGTATCTCCAACAAGCAGAAGGCCGATGTGCGCCAGCGCTATGCCGAAGGCAAGGCCAGCCGCGAAGAACTGCTGGAATCGGAGATGAAGTCCTACCACAGCCCTGGTACCTGCACCTTCTACGGCACCGCCAACACCAACCAGTTGCTGATGGAAGTCATGGGCCTGCACTTGCCCGGCGCTTCGTTCGTCAACCCGTACACGCCGCTGCGTGATGCGTTGACCCGCGAAGCTGCGCACCAGGTCACGCGTTTGACCAAGGCCAATGGCAACTTCACGCCGATTGGCGAGATTGTCGACGAGAAGTCCATCGTCAACTCCATCGTTGCGCTCAACGCCACTGGCGGCTCCACCAACCACACCCTGCACATGCCGGCCATTGCCATGTCGGCAGGCATCATCCTGACCTGGCAGGACATGGCCGACCTCTCCGAGGTGGTGCCGACCCTGTCCCACGTGTATCCAAATGGCAAGGCTGACATCAACCACTTCCAGGCGGCGGGCGGTATGTCGTTCCTGATCCGCGAACTGCTGGAAGCCGGCCTGCTCCACGAAGACGTCAATACCGTGGCCGGCAAGGGCCTGAGCCGCTATATCCAGGAACCTTTCCTGGTGGATGGCGAACTGGTCTGGCGCGACGGCCCGATCGAAAGCCTCGACGAAACCATCCTGCGCCCGGTGGCCCGTGCGTTCTCGCCGGAAGGCGGCTTGCGCGTGATGGAAGGCAACCTTGGCCGTGGCGTGATGAAGGTTTCGGCGGTAGCGCCGGAGCATCAGGTTGTCGAAGCGCCCGCGGTGGTGTTCCAGGACCAGCAGGACCTGGCCGATGCCTTCAAGGCTGGCCTGTTGGAAAAAGACTTTGTCGCGGTGATGCGCTTCCAGGGGCCGCGCTCCAACGGCATGCCGGAACTGCACAAGATGACCCCGTTCCTGGGCGTGTTGCAGGACCGTGGTTTCAAAGTGGCGCTGGTGACAGATGGGCGAATGTCCGGCGCGTCGGGTAAGATCCCTGCCGCGATCCACGTCAACCCCGAAGCCCAGAGCGGCGGGCCGCTGGCGCGGGTCCAGGATGGCGATATCATCCGTGTGGATGGCGTTACCGGCACCCTGGAGCTTAAGGTGGACGCCGAAGTATTTGCAGCGCGCACGCCTGCCACGGGCCTGTTGGGCAATAACGTGGGGGCCGGTCGCGAGTTGTTTGCATTCATGCGCTTGGCCGCAAGCTCCGCAGAGCAGGGCGCCAGCGCCTTTACCTCTGCCTTGGAGACGCTTAAGTGAAGCTTGCGCTGGTCGGTGACATCGGGGGGACTAACGCCCGTTTTGCGTTATGGCGGGATCAGGAACTGCATTCGATCCGCGTGCATGCCACGGCGGATCACGGCAGCCCTGAAGAGGCGATCAAGGTCTATCTCAAAGAAGAAGGCCTGCAAGTCGGGGACATCGGTGCGGTGTGCCTGTCGGTGGCCGGGCCGGTGAGCGGCGATGAATTCAAGTTCACCAACAACCACTGGCGCCTGAGCAAAACCGCGTTTTGCCAGGCCCTGCAGGTAGATGAACTGTTGCTGGTCAACGACTTCTCGGCCATGGCCCTGGGCATGACCCGACTCAAGCCCGACGAATTCCGCGTGGTCTGCGAAGGCACGCCGGAGCCCTTGCGCCCGGCCGTGGTGATCGGCCCGGGTACGGGTCTCGGCGTCGGCACCTTGCTGGACCTCGGCGCAGGCCGTTGGGCAGCATTGCCGGGGGAGGGTGGGCATGTCGACCTGCCCCTGAGCAGCCCACGGGAAACCCAGCTGTGGCAACACATCTACAGCGAGATCGGGCATGTCAGCGCCGAAACCGCGTTGAGCGGTGGCGGCCTGCCACGGCTGTACCGGGCGATTTGTGCGGTGGATGGGCACGAGCCGGTGCTCGACACCCCCGAAGCCATCACGGCGGCGGGCCTGGCCGGCGATCCGGTGGCCATGGAAGTATTGGACCAGTTCAGCATCTGGCTGGGCCGAGTGGCGGGCAATAACGTCTTGACCACCGGTGGGCGCGGTGGCGTGTACATCGTGGGTGGGGTGATACCGAGGTTTGCCGACTTCTTTATCAACAGTGGCTTTGCCCAGAGTTTTCGCGACAAAGGCTGCATGAGCGACTACTTCAAAGGTATTCCGGTGTGGCTGGTGACAGCGCCGTATTCCGGGTTGACTGGGGCTGGTGTGGCGCTTGAGCAAGCTTTTGCATAGGTCATAATGGCGCCATCGCAGGCAAGCCAGCTCCCACAGTCTGGAATGCATTCCAAGTGTGGGAGCTGGCTTGCCTGCGATGGCGGCCTAAAGGGCACCCGATGATTTAAGCCAGGCCATAACAACAAGGAGGCCCCGTGAGCGTAATCAGTAAATCCATTCTCCTCGTCGACGACGACCAGGAAATCCGCGAATTGCTGCAAACCTACCTCAGTCGCGCCGGCTTCCAGGTCCGTGGCGTGTCCGACGGCGCGGGGTTCCGCCAGGCGATGAACGAGGCGCCGTGCGACCTGGTCATCCTCGATGTCATGTTGCCAGACGAAGACGGCTTCAGCCTGTGCCGCTGGATCCGCCAGCACCCGCGCCAGGCGCAGGTGCCGATCATCATGCTCACCGCCAGTTCCGACGAAGCCGACCGCGTGATCGGCCTGGAGCTGGGCGCCGATGACTATATCGGCAAACCATTCAGCCCCCGCGAGTTGCAGGCGCGCATCAAGGCACTGCTGCGCCGCTGCCAATTCGGCCAGGAGCGCAGCAGCGGCGGTGATGTGTGGGTGTTCGATAAATGGCGCCTGGATATGATCAGCCACCGCTTGTTTCATGTGGATGGTGAAGAGGTGATCCTCTCCGGTGCCGACTTCGCCTTGCTCAAGTTGTTTCTCGACCACCCGCAACAGATCCTCGACCGCGACACCATCGGCAACGCCACCCGTGGCCGCGACCTGATGCCCTTGGACCGTATCGTCGACATGGCCGTCAGCCGCTTGCGCCAGCGCCTGCGCGACACCGAGAAACCTCCGCGGCTGATCCGCACCGTGCGTGGCAGCGGCTATCAACTGGCAGCCAGCGTGGTTGCCGGCAATGCCCACTGAACCGCTGAACGAACGTCGCCGCCGCTTCCCGGTACCCCGCTCGCTGCTGGGGCGCATGTTACTGCTGACCTTGCTGGCGGTGCTGTTTGCCCAAGCGCTGTCCAGCGTGATCTGGGTGTCGCAACTGCGCGCCACCCAGCTTGAGGGCTTGGTGACCAGCGCCCGTAGCCTGGCGCATTCAATGACCGCCAGCGTGAGTTACTTCCGGTCGCTGCCGGTGGCCTATCGCCCGTTAGTGCTGGACCAATTGCGCAGCATGGGCGGCACGCGTTTTGTGGTGACCCTCAATGATCGCCCGCTGGACATGCAAATACTGCCCGAAACCCCGCGCAAGCAAGCGGTGCTGGTGGCGGTGGACGAAGTGCTGCGCCAGACCCTGGGTGCCGACGTGCATATCTCGGTAGAGTTCGTCAGCGCCGAAGACCTGCGCATCTTCAATGCCGGCCTGAAGCTCGACGAACTGCCGCGCTCCTGGGCCCATTACGCGCTGACCCTGGAACCGGTGAACCCGCCGGTGCTGGTCACCCAGATCCAACTGGCACCCGGTGAATGGCTGTACATCGCCTCTCTATTGCCCGAGCCCTACACCAGCCTGGAAGAGCAAGGCCTGCCGTCCCAGCAGGTGTGGTTCATCGTGCTCACCAGCGGTTTTCTGCTGCTGTTCATCGGCCTGCTGGTGCACTGGCAAAGCCGACCGCTCAAGCGCCTGGCGCGAGCGGCGCGGGACATGTCCCTGGGCGCCGATGTGGAACCGGTGGCTGAAGGCGGCGGCAGTGAAGTGGTGGAAGTGGGCCGTGCATTCAATGCCATGCGTGAACGCATCAGCCGTTACCTGACCGAGCGCAGCCAGTTGTTCAGCGCGATTTCCCATGACCTGCGCACGCCCATCACCCGCCTGCGCCTGCGTGTGGAATTGCTGGAAGACGAGAACCTGCAAAACAAATTCGGCCGTGACCTGGATGAGCTGGAATTGCTGGTCAAGGGCGCGCTGCAATGCGTGAAAGACACCGACATCCACGAAAACATCCAGCCGGTGGATCTCAACCACGTCCTCGAATGCCTGGTGGAGCCGTACCTGGCACCCCATGGCAATGGCCGAGTGACCCTTGATGGCGCGGCCCTGTCAGCCTACCCAGGCAAGCCGCTGGCGCTGAAGCGCTGCATCGGCAACCTGATCGACAACGCGCTCAAGTACGGGCAGAACGCGCATTTGCATATCGAGGACGATGGCGTGCAGTTCATCCTGCATGTGGATGACGAGGGCCCCGGTGTGCCGCAGCAGCGACTGGAGCAGGTGTTTGAGCCGCACTTCCGCCTGGCCGGCCAGCAGCAGGGTTACGGATTGGGGTTGGGGATTGCGCGCAATATTGCCCACAGCCATGGGGGCGAAGTGAGTTTGCAGAACCTGCGTGAAGGCGGCCTGCGCGTTACCCTGCAACTACCAAGAACCTTGGACTAACAAACACCTGAGATCAAATGTGGGAGCTGGCTTGCCTGCGATAGC